>NZ_JARVRN010000009.1:0-251149 GCF_030209655.1 Curtobacterium sp. MEB011
GTGCTGCCCGTGGTGTCGGCGCTGCCGGTGGTGTCGGCGCTGCCGGGGCCGCCGGTGGTGCCGCCTTCTTCGCCGAGCACGACGGAACCCGGCACCGCCGCGGTGAGCACCGCGGTGATCGCCTCTTCGGCCGCGCGGTCGTGCAGGGTCACCACGTCGTGCGCATCGCGCTTCGTGCTGATCGTCATCGGGGCGCGGAACACGGCGAGGAGGTCGGGCGCGACGGCACGCGCGGCATCCTCGGCGATCACCCGGAGCGTCTGGGGAGCAGGATCGGTTCGCATGGTCCCCGGTTGTACGACGTCGAGGCCCCTGGACGGCGAACCACGCCGGTCGTCGGCCCGAACCGCAGGTGAACGGGTGGGTGCGAACGGTGAACGGCGGCTCTCCGCCGACGGAGGGGTTGAACGCCGCGTGAACGGGTGACGGCGGGTGATCGACGCGCCTTGACCCGTCTCCGGCACCCGCCGCAGAGTGGAGTCGTTCCCGGATAGGGAACGTTCCCTACTCGGAGGTGTCCGCCCCATGACGGTCCCCGTCACGTCCGGCCTGCTCGCCGGTCCCCCGCGTACCGCGGGATCGCCCCGGCCGCCGCAGTCGCGGCGTCCAGCACGGGCGGCCCGGTCCGCCCGGTCGTCGTTGCGCTCCGACCGACGGCTCGGTCTGGTGCTCCTCGCACCGGCGCTGCTCGCGTTCGCGGTCTTCGTCTTCTACCCGCTCGGCCGCGTCCTGGTCCTCAGCACCCAGGGCACCGACATCTTCGGCCAGCCGGCCGGCTCGGTCGGGCTGCAGAACTACGTCCGCACGTTCACCGACCCCGCGTTCGGACGGACGATGCTGACCACGGCCGTCTTCTGTGTCGGCGTGGTCGCCGGGCGGATCGTGTTCGGGCTGCTCGTCGTCGTGCCGCTCACCGTGAAGCTCCGCGGTCTGCCGGTGTTCCGAGCACTCCTGACCGCGCCGATGGTCGTCTCCGTGTCGGCCGGGTCCGTCGCGTTCGCAGCGATGCTCGCTCCCGGCAACGGGCTGTTGAACACGGTGATCACGCAGTTCGGCGGAGCACCCGTCCCGTTCCTGACGAGCACGCAGTGGGCCCTGGCGAGCGTCATCGTCGTCACGATCTGGGGGTCGCTCGGGTTCACCGTGCTGCTCCTGCTCGGAGCGTTCGGCGCCATCGACCAGGACGTCATCGAGGCCGCGCACCTCGACGGGGCCGGCCCCGTCCGGACCCTGTGGTCGATCTCGTTGCCGCTCGTCACCCCGACGCTCTTCTTCGTGGTCGTGACCGGCACCGTCGAGGCGCTGACGACCTTCGGACAGATCCAGATCCTGACCGGTGGCGGTCCAGCCGACTCGTCGAAGACCCTCGTCTACGCCATCTACCAGCAGGCGTTCGGGTCGGGCAGTGCGAACTTCGGCCTCGCCGCCGCGCTCGGGGTCGTGCTGTTCCTGCTGGTCCTGGGGCTGTCGATCGTGCAGTTCGGCGTGCTCGAGAAGCGGGTGAACTACTGATGCGCCCCGTCACCGTCCGCCGGCTCCGGAGCGCCTTCGTCTACGCCTGGCTCGTCATCGCGGTCGTCGTCGTCTGCTTCCCCCTGTACTACGTGTTCGAGGGCGCACTCACCCCGACCCGGTACCTGGACCAGGGCCTCGCCGGTCTCGTCCCGATCCACCTGACGCTCGACAACATCGTCCGCGCCACGCAGGTCGTCCCGCTCGGAGCGCAGTTCCTGAACAGCGTCGTCGTCACCCTCGCCCAGACGGTGCTGCAGGTCGTCATCGGCATCATGACCGCCTACGCGCTCGTGTTCTGCCGGCTCCGCGGCACCCGTGCCCTGTTCCTCGTCCTGCTCGCCAGCCTGATGATCCCCGGCGAGACGACCCTGATCGCGAACTACCTGACCGTGGCGTCCTGGCACCTCATCGACACGCTCCTGGTCGTCTTCCTGCCGTTCGTGGCCTCGGCGCTGACGATCTTCCTGTTCCGCCAGGCGTTCCTGAGCTTCCCCGACGAGCTGCGGGAAGCCGCGGTCCTCGACGGCGCCGGGCACTTCCGGTTCATCCGGTCCATGCTGCTGCCGCTCACCCGCCCGACGCTCGTCTCGGTCACGCTCGTGAGCGCGACGGCCGCGTGGAACGGGTTCTTCTGGCCGCTCCTCGTCACCAACTCGCCCGAGCACCGCACCGTGCAGGTCGGCATCGCCCAGCTGTCCGACGCCGAGGCCGCCGACATCGGCGTGGTCCTGGCCGGCGCCGCCATGGTGACCCTCCCGGTCCTCGTCCTGGTCCTCGTCGCCCAGCGGTTCCTCGCCGGTGGCCTCACCGCCGGCGCACTCAAGTGACGACGCACACGTTCCCCTCCCCGATCCCCGCCCGCCCCGCACCCGAAGGACGCACCATGCCCACTCGTCGTTCCACCGCCCTCACCGCACTCGCCACCGGCGCCGTCGCGGTCCTCGCCCTGACCGGATGCTCCACGTCGAGCTCGGCGTCGGAGCGCTCCGGCCCCGTCACCGTCGACTTCTGGCACGCCATGTCCGGTCCTGCGGCGACCGAACTCGACGCCCTCGTCGCACGCTTCAACAAGCAGAACGACGACCACATCACCGTCAAGTCGTCGTTCCAGGGCGACTACGCGGCCGTCCAGACGAAGTACACGGCGGCGGTGCAGTCCGGCTCCACGCCCGACCTGCTCATGATGAACGACGTGTCGACGGGCTTCATGATCGACTCCGGCCAGACGGTGTCCCCCGCGACGGTGAGCGGCTCGACGTCGAGGACCGACACGATGGCACCGGCCGTCTCGACCTACTACAGCGACGGCAAGTCGCTCGCGGCGATGCCGTTCTCGGTCTCGATGCCCGTGCTCTACCTGAACAAGGCACTCGTCGCGAAGGCCGGCCTCGACGCTGCGAAGCCGCCGAAGACGCTGGCCCAGGTCGCCACCTGGGCCGAGAAGATCCACGCCGCGACCGGTGGCTACGGCATGAGCATGAACATGGGCGACTCGTGGATGCTCGAGGAACTGAGTGCCTCGGGCGGCCAGCCGTTCTGCACGCCGGACAACGGCCGGAAGGGCAAGCCCGTCACCGGCGTCTCGCTCACCTCGGACACCCAGGTGCAGTTCATGAGCACGCTGCAGAAGCTCTACCAGGACGGCGCCGCCCTGAACCCCGGCACCGACTCGACCGTGCAGAACTCGGCGTTCTCGAGCGACAAGGTCGGGATGCTGCTGACCTCGTCCGGCGCGTACACGACCGTCGACCCGGACGGCTCCAAGTCGGTCGTCGCCCGGTTCCCCACGACGTCGGACTCCGACGACGCCGGCCAGGTCATCGGCGGCAACGCCCTGTGGATCTCCGGCAAGGGCCACTCCACCGCCGAGCAGAAGGCGTCGTACACGTTCGCCAAGTGGCTCCAGAGCCCCGACGTGCAAGCCGAGTGGGCGAAGGCGACCGGCTACGTCGCGATGAACACCGACTCCGCGAAGACCACCGTCGGCAAGCGCTCCCTGTCCGACCCGAACATCGCCACCATGTACCAGCAGCTCACCGACGACCCCACGAGCGTCGCAGCGGCCGGCTGCATCACCGGCGCGTTCCCGACGGTCCGTGCCACCGTCATCGGAGCCTTCAACCGCATCGTCGAGGGTGCCGACGTCGAGTCGACGATGCAGGACGCCGAACAGCAGGCCGGCAAGCAGATCGCGTCCTACAACGAGGCCGCCGGCAAGTGAGCACGGTCGGCGCGTGAGCGCCCCGCGAGGCTGACCAAGGGTTCATGGAGCACGGCCGCCGTTCGCCATACGGTTGTCTGACGAAGCGGGCAGGCAGCCCGCACGACGATCGGAGCCCTGTGGTGTCTGCTGCGAACGGCCGGCCCGGCTACGGTGCTCCGGAACCCCTGCGCATCGTGTTCTCGTTCCCGCGGGGGCGCGGACACCTCGCACCGATGCTGCCGCTCGCCCGCGCGGCCAGCGCTGCCGGACACCGGACGGCCCTGAGCGGCGCACGCGAGGCGGTCCTCGAACAGACCGGCTTCTCGCACCGGCAACCGCGGGACGTGGAGCTGCCGGCGAGCAGGCCGGGCACCGGCACCCTGACCCCGATCGACCCGAGCACGGTGCTCACCCGCGTCCCCCAGGTGTTCCTGGGGGACGCGGCCGCCGGTGCCGTCGTCGACGTCGGACGGCTGGTCACTCGGTGGACGGCTGACCTCGTGGTCTGCGGGGAGTTCGACTTCGGCGCGATGACCGCCGCCGAACGAGCCGGGGTGCCGTGCGTGGTGGTCCTGGCCTTCGCCTCGGCCGGCGGGACCTGGCGCGAAGCGGTGCGAGAGCCGCTCGAGGCGCTCCGTCGACGCGCGGGACTCGGGCCCGACCCGGAGCAGCACATGCTCGGCGGCGCGCTCACCGTCGTCCCGTTCCCGGCGTCGATGCGATCCGGGCGCGAGCTGCGTGGCCCGGTGATCCGGATGCGACCGGACACCTGGTCGTCACCCCCGTCGGACGCCGCGGCGTGGTTGGCCGCCGGCGACGGACCCCGCGTCTACGTCACGCTCGGCACCGAGTTCAACACGAAGTCCGGCGACCTGTTCGCTCGGCTGATCGACGCGCTCGCCACCCTGCCTGCGCGGATCCTCGTGACGACCGGACCCTGGGTCGACCCGACGACCTTCCCGGTGCCGGCGGGTCCGGGGACGATCCGGGTCGAGCAGTACGTGCCGCAGGACTCGGTGCTCGGGCTCGTGGACCTGGTCGTGAACCACGGCGGATCCGGATCGGTGACCGGGGCGCTCGCGCACGGGGTGCCCCTGCTGGTCCTGCCGCTCGGTGCGGACCAGTTGCCGAACGGCGGCTGCGTCGAGGCCCTGGGCGCCGGACTCGTCCTCGACGCCGCGACGGCGACCGCGGAGGACATCCGCACCACCGCGTCGCGGCTCCTGACCGACCCGGCGTTCCGCGTCGCCGCCGGACGGATCCGGACCGAGATCGCTGCCGGCGAGACCCCGGCCGTCGTGCTGGACGCCGTCGAGCGCCTGGTCGGTGGGTGAGCGCGCACCGCGGTGACGAGCGCCGATCAGCCCGATGCTCGGCGCACCAGGCACGTGTGAGGACGGCGTCTCGCCCGTCCTTCGGAAGGATGCACTCCCCTTCCGCTCGGCCCGCTCGTTGCACCGGGCCAACAGGTTGGGTCCGAGAGTCCCCGATTCGACCCTCACACGGCGCGAGGGCAGAACGTGGAGCCCGTCAGCAACCACTACGACGCCTTTGCGATGAGCCCGGTCCCCGCTCCCAGCCCTGACGCCGTCGCTGCCAGCGAGGTCGCCGCTGTGGTGCGTTTGGCGCCCCTTCACCGGGCATTTTTGCGGGACAGGCATGCGGCAACACCCCCGGTCAGGCGGCAGTACACAACAGAGGCTGTCGAAGGCGGCAACTGTCATGGAGCGGTGAACCACCGCCTTACGGGCACGTTCTGCCGCCCGCCAGACACACCACTATTTGTCGTAGACCGGTACGGAAGGAAGACCTCGGTCAGCTCGGGCACGATCAACGATGGACTGGATGACTGCCGTCTTGGCTGCGTTATACGAAGCTCCGCGCTGCTGAGCTCCCTCTGCGGCAGCAACTTTCGCCGCCTCGTAACGCCTCATGTCCTCGGGGTGGTTGAGGAGCCAATCCCGCAAGATGCGCTGGTTGTTGTGCTCCCATTCGTCTGCCGTGAAGAAGTGCGCGATACGAAGTCTTCGCCCGTCGCGCTCGAAGACCATCACGGGATGGGAACGCACGCTGCTTCCAAGTTCCCATCCGCCAGCTTCCAAGCGCTGGCGGTGGGCCTCGAAGTCCGCGCCGTCGCAGACCCGGACTGCAAGATCGATGATTGGCTTCGCGGCCAGACCAGGAACAGAGGTCGAGCCGATGTGCTCGACGAGCCAAACACTGTTCCCCAGCTTCTGGATCTCCTCAGCGGCAGCCTCGAATTGGTGTGGCCAGGACGGATCGTACGGAACGAGCACAGTTCGCACTCTAGATCCCGCTGCCGTCGAGCCGCTGCCCGGCCACCGATCGGTCTGCGGGACGATCAGCGACCGAACTTGCCGGTGGTTCGCTTGGACTCCCATCGATCGAGCTGGTGCAGCTCATTCCGAGAGTGCCCGACCGCGGCCATGGCCTCCTTGATGCGCGCGAGCGACAGGTCTGCGGCGGCCGCTTGTTCCAACAGCCGCGGCATCATCTCGTCGCTCTGGCCGTTGCGATCCCACCCGTTGTTGCCGATGAAGTGCAGCGTCTCGAGAAGGTCGCGCTGCTGGTTGGTGAAACCGATCCAAGAGAGATCAGCAGGAGGGGTCGTCATGACTCGATTCTGCTGGTCCACTCCGGTGTTCGATGACCGATCGTCCACCGGACACTCCGAGATCTGCGCCAGCCCCCCCCCCCCCCGGAATCCGTCTGTGGGCAGCTTCGCTCCGTGTCGTCGGAATCGCTTCCTTCGGTGTCGGGACGTCACGGGTGCGCGAGACGGCTCGCGTGACGAGGGGTTCGGGTGCATACTGGTGGTGTCTTCGGACCCGGTAGTGGGGCTTGCCGGACCCAACCTCGACAGTTGTCGACAACAGTCCCTATCTCAGCTGGTCGCGTTTCTGCGCGCCTGAGGTAGGGAGTGTCATGACAGCACCAATAGGTACCGGACCGGTCGTCGTCGGTGTCCTACCCGGCCTCGCGCCGGCGGTGATCGAGGTTGCGTCGTCCATCGCGCGGCGCTTCGGTACGACGCTGGTGTGCGTCAGCGTGGATGCGTCGCTCATCGATGCCGGTACGCGCTCGGACGGGTCGGTGATGGCGGAACCGATCGACCCTGACACCGCTGACACGACACCGCAGGGCTTGTCTGACAGTGACGAGGCGGCAGTACGTGCTGCCGCAACGACCTACGGCGTCGACGTCACGTTCGTTGCCGGTGTCGGGGATCCGAGCCGGGCATTGTCGCAGGTGGCCGAAGACCGCGACGCGGCGATGCTGGTCGTCGGGGCCAGGACGGGAGCGGGTCGAATCGCGGAGTTCTTCACGGGGTCGGTCGCGGCACGACTGACCCATCGACAGCACCGTTCAGTGCTCGTGGTGCCCGTTGATCCGGTCGGGTTCGATGCCCCGCTGCCGTGGGAAACCCCGTGACCGGCCAGCTTGTTCTGCTCCGCCACGGACAGAGCACTGCGAACGATGCCGGCACCTTCACCGGCTTGCGAGACGTCGCGCTGACCGAACAGGGTACCGCCGAAGCGAATCGGGCTGGGTTGCTGCTCCTGCATGCGGGCATCCGACCGGACCTCGTGCTCACGTCGACGCTCGAGCGGGCGCTCCACACGGCGGAGCTCGTCACCGACGTCGTCGGACGTGATGCGCCGATCGAGTCGTCGTGGCGGTTGAACGAGCGGAACTACGGCGCACTCACCGGCATGTCCAAGCAGAGTACGCAAGCGGCGTTGGGGGCGGAGCAGTTCTTCGCTGTTCGCCGGACCCGCACGGGTCGGCCGCCACGCATGTCGATCCGCGCGTGGTTGGCGCTCCGGCGGACGCCGGCGCTTCGTGGACTGCCGTGGGCGGCAGTTCGTCGAACCGAGACACTGTCCGACGTCATCCTCCGGGTCCGACCCGTCCTGTCGGACCGAATCACCCCGGCACTCCGCGACGGGCAGACAGTGCTCGTCGTCGCGCACGGCAACTCATTGCGGGCACTGTGTGCCTGCATGGACGGCCTGACCGACGGTGAGCTCGCGGACCTGAACCTCCCCACGGGCGAACCCCTGGTCTACCGGTTCGACGGCGACGGTGGGTTCTGTCCGCGGGGTGGGGAGTACCTGCATCCGGCAGCACGAGCAGCAGCGGCAGCGGTCGCTGCGGAAGGTGGAACATGACCTCCAGAACGGACACGGACCTACCCGATGGGCAGCTCCCGCCCGACCCGGACATCGACGCCGATGACCCGGAACGTATCGCCAGGCCAGTGCATCTGCGGTGGCGGTACCTCGGTGTCGTCGCACTCGGCGGCGCCATCGGTACCGCCGCACGTGACGGACTCAGCACCGCGTTCCCCGCTCAGCACGGGGTGTCCTGGGCGATCTTCTGGATCAACATCGCCGGCGCGCTCCTACTCGGTGTGCTGCTGGAACACCTCGCGCATCGCGGACCTGACGAAGGGCGCCGCCGGGCACTGCGCCTGCTTCTGGGAACCGGTGTCCTCGGCGGGTTCACCACCTACAGCACCCTCGCGACCAGCACCGCGGTGTTGTTCCTCGCCGGCCGCGGGTTGTCCGGCACCGGGTACGGGCTCCTGACGGTCCTGGCCGGCGCGATCGCCACCGGGAGCGGCCTCGCGATCGCGGGCTTGGTCCGACCGAACGGAGCCACATCATGAGCGCCCTGGCATTCCTCAGCGTCGCTGTCGCTGGCGGCGTCGGCGCGGCCGCACGGTTCTTCGTGGATGGTGCGATCAACCGGGGTCGGCAGTTCCGGCTCCCGGTCGGGACGCTGACGATCAACATCACCGGCTCGTTCCTGCTGGGCTTGATCACCGGCGCCGCCGGTCACCTCGGCGCTACCCCCGTCGCGCTGCTCGGAACCGGGCTCATGGGTGGCTACACCACGTTCAGCACCGCCAGCTTCGAGACCGTCCGCCTCGCACGCACCGGCCGCACCACCGCGGCTGCCGTGAACGGGCTCGGGATGCTCGTCGTCTCCGTCGCCGCAGCCGCCGGGGGCGTCACCCTCGGCACCCTCACTTGACCATCCGACTGGGAGAAGAACAGCTCATGCACTTCGACATCACGATCGAGATCCCCCGCGGCAGCGGCAACAAGTACGAGGTCGACCACGCCACCGGACGGATCCGCCTGGACCGGGCGGTGTTCACCAGCATGGTGTTCCCGCAGGACTACGGCTCGATCGACGACACGCTCGGCGATGACGGCGACCCCCTCGACGCACTCGTGCTGCTGCCCCGGCCCACGTTCCCCGGCGTCGTCGTCGACGTCCGCCCGGTCGGGATGCTCCGCATGGTCGACGAGAACGGCGGCGATGACAAGATCCTCACCGTCCCCGCCGGAGACGTCCGCTTCGACCACGTCCAGGACATCTCCGACGTCGCCGAGCCGGTCTTGGCGGAGATCGAGCACTTCTTCGCCCACTACAAGGAGATCGAGCACGGCAAGCACGTCACCACCAACGGGTGGGCGAACCGTGTCGACGCCGAAGCCATCATCCGCTCCGCACAGGAACGGTTCACCCCGCACCCCTGACCGGCACCCGCGCACCCGCGCACCCGCGCACCATCCAGTGCGCGCCCTGAACCGCCGTGGGGAGGCAACTGGCGCCCAGTGATCGCCAGGAGGTCGTCCTTCCGCCTCCCCGCGGCCCACACCAGCACGACCAACCCGAAAGGCGACAACCGCCATGAACGACTACATCAGCAACGTCCACCACACCACCCACCATCAGGGCGAGTACGTGACCCACACCAGCCGCCGCGTCACCATCAGAAGCCTGCACGGCTCCCGGATCCTCGACTCCCGCGGCTGCCCGACGATCCAGGTGCGTCTCGAGCTCGAGGACGGCACCGTCGTCACCGGTGACGCCCCCGCAGGCGCATCGACCGGCGCGCACGAGGCTGTCGAGCTTCGCGACGGCGGCAGCAGCTACGGCGGCCGCGACGTGAGCCAGGCGCTGCACCTCATCGCGACGGACGTCGCACCGATGATCACCGGTCAGTCGTGGACCTCGATCGGGCAGGTCGACGCCGCCCTCGCTGCCCTCGACGGCACCCCGAACTACCGCCGGCTCGGTGCGAACAGTGTCGTCGCGACCTCGATCGCCCTGGCACGCGCTCTCGCGGCCGCAGCGGAGCTGCCGCTCTGGCGTTGGATCGCAGACGTCACCGGCAGCACGCCCCGCCTGCCCGTCCCGCACTTCAACGTGCTCAACGGCGGAGCGCACGCAGCGAACGCGCTCGACTTCCAGGAGTTCATGATCGCCCCAGTGAACGCCGACACCATGACCGACGCGGTTCGGATCGGGTCGGACGTGTACCACGCACTGGCGGCACTGGTCCGGGAACGGTTCGGCAGTCTCGGTCTCGGGGACGAAGGCGGCTTCGCCCCATCGATCGCCGCGCCCGAGGAGGCCCTCGACCTCCTCGTCGCCGCGATCAGTGCCGCTGGCTACGAGCCCGGCGTCGACACCGTCGCGATCGCACTCGACCCGGCGGCGAACGAGTTCGCGCTCGGCGACGGTAGCTACCGGGTCGTGGATCGCCGTCTCGACCGCGCAGGCATGGTCGACTACTACCGCGACCTCACCAGCCGGTATCCGATCCGGAGCATCGAAGACGGCTTCTCCGAAGATGACCACGGCGGCTGGAAGGCGATGTCGTCCGCGCTCGGCGGCATGCTCCAGATCGTCGGCGACGATCTCTACGTCACCGATCCACAGCGCATCCGCGACGGCGGGAAGGACGGGCTCTCGAACGCAGCGCTCATCAAGCCGAACCAGATCGGCACCGTCTCCCAGACCCTCGACGCGATCGGCGTAGCACGCTCGCTCGGGATGCGGAGCATGGTGTCACACCGGTCCGGAGAGACCACCGACACGTTCATCGCGGACCTCGTCGTCGGCACCGGAACCGGGCAGATCAAGTCAGGCGCCCCCGCCCGCGGAGAACGCGTCGCGAAGTACAACCGGCTCACCGAGATCGCGGAGAACAATCCGGAGCTGCCCTACGGGCTGCGCTGACCCCGACCGGTCACCTCGTGGGCGACGCGCAGGAAAGCAGAAACAGCTGGCTGGGGCTCTCCCGACCAGATCGCCCGCAACGGCCGGGCAAGTGGCGCTCCAGAGAGCGGGACCCGCACCAGCGACCCGTCGTTGATGTCGGCGGCGACCGTGCGAAGGCTCATCACCGCCGGTGCAATCCCAGCCTGCGCATTCGCCCGGATGATGCTCGTGGTCTCCAGCACCGCGGCCGGAACCGACATGTTCAAACCGGCCTCCCTGAGCCATGCGGCGAGGGTCGCGCGAGTCCCGGAACCTTCTTCCCGCAGGAGCAGAGCCGTCGCCGCCAGGACCTCCGCACTGATCCCGGTCGACCGAGCCCAGGGATGGCCCGGCGCAACGACGACCGCGAGCTCATCGTCCGCGATCACCTGCGCGGACACACCTGCTGCCGTCACCGGGGTTTCCGTGAACCCGAGGTTCGCGCCACCCGACTGCACGAGGTCCGTCACCGCGGCGGAGTTGCCCGCGATCAAACGCACCCGCACGTCGGGTTCACGGCGTCGGAATTCGAGCAGCCAGCCCGGCAGCAGCAGCTCCGCGATCGTCTGTGACGCTGCGACGACGAGCGAACCCGTGGGAGCCCGCAGCGCAGCCACTCCTGCCTCGAGGTGGCGAGACCCGTCGAGGACCGGTCCGGCCAGCCCGACGACGAGCCGGCCGGTCGCGGTCAGCACCGACCCCGTGGTCGAGCGGTGCACCAACAAGTGGCCGACCATGCGCTCGGCGACCCGGATCCGAGCAGACACTGCCTGTTGCGTGACGCCGAGCGCTCCAGCGGCAGCGGAGAAGGAGCCGGTCTCGGCGACGCATGCGAGCGCGTCGAGTGTGTCGAGGTCGAACGTTCGGTCCGTGAGTCGCCGTAGTGCCACAACCAACGATTGTGCCCCGCCAAGAGGTTCCCGGTACCGCCAGAGGCAGGATTCGCGCAGGCTTGGCCCATGACAACGCTCCGCACCGACCCTGCACCCGCGAACGGTAGCCAGCTGCCCCAACGGCCGCAGACGACGTTGTTCCGTGACCTGGAGCGGCCAGGCCTGATCGTGTCGAATCTCACACCGAACTGGTTCGCATCGATCATGGGCACTGGGATCGTCGCTGTCGCAGCTGCGTCACTCCCACTGCAGTTCCCCGGTCTGCGCATCGCGGCGACGGTCGTGTGGGCGATCGCCGCGGTGCTCCTCGTCGCCCTCACGATCGCGACGGTGCTGCACTGGATCCGCTACCGGAGCACCGCAGCCAGGCACCACCTCAACCCGGTCATCTCCCACTTCTACGGCGCACCACCGATGGCGTTCCTCACCGTCGGCGCCGGGACACTCCTGCTCGGCAAGGACTGGGTCGGCCTGCCGGCCGCCGTCACCATCGACTGGGTCCTGTGGACCATCGGCACCATCGGAGGGCTGCTCACGGCAGTCCTGGTGCCGTACCTGGCGTTCATCCGCCACGAGAACAAGCCCGACTCCGCGTTCGGCGGCTGGCTGATGCCCATCGTCCCGCCGATGGTGTCCGCCTCCACCGGCGCCCTGCTGCTGCCGTACGCTCCCGCCGGACAGGCGCGGGAGACGCTGCTGTGGTCCTGCTACGGCTTCTTCGGGCTCAGTCTCGTGACGTCGCTGGTCGTGATCACGCTGATCTGGAACCGGCTCGCGCACCACAAGGTCGGGGCCGCCGGCATGGTGCCGACCCTGTGGATCGTCCTCGGACCCGTCGGACAATCCATCACGGCGGTGAACCTCCTCGCATCGAACGCACCCACCGTCGTCGACGCATCCACCGCCCACGCGCTCCTCGTCGTGGCGCTGGTGTACGGGTTCGCGATGCTCGGCTTCGCGCTGCTGTGGACCGTCATCGCCCTCGCGGTCACCGTCCGGACCGCCCGCGAACACCTGCCGTTCAGCCTGACCTGGTGGTCGTTCACGTTCCCCGTCGGCACCTGCGTCACCGGACTCAACGGGCTCGCCCTGCACTCGGGCCTGACCGTCGTTGCCGTCCTCGCCGTCATCTACTACGCCGGCCTCGTCGCCGCATGGATCACCGTTGCCCTTCGCACCTTTCACGGATCCGTCATCCGTGGCACCCTGCTGGCACCGCCACAGCCGTCATGAGTACCCCCGAGGAACTCGCTGACGTTCGATCGCTGAACGGTCTTGCGGAGACGTGGCGGACCGCGCCCGACGGCAGCCGACGGTTCGTCCCGAGCTTCGACCCACGATCCGGCGGCAGATCCAGCCGCGTCCTGGTCCTGATGCAGTCGCCCGGCCCCCAGACCATCGCCGCAGCGCACGCAGCCATCTGCAGCGAGGACAACCCGGGCCCGACCGCGGCCGCGTTCCGAGCAGCCCGTATCGAGTCCGGGCTCGCACGCGGCGAGTACGTCCGCTGGAACCTCATCCCATGGGAACTGCCCGACCGCGTGCGACTCGCGGACGTCGACGAGGGGCGGCATGCCCTTGCCACACTGCTCGCGGCGCTCCCCGCTCTCACTGCGATCGTCACGTACGGGGCCGTCGCCCTCGACGGCGTCATGCGACACCTCACCCTGGACGAGCACCCCCGACTCCTCCCGGTCATCGCAGCACCACATCCGTCTCCCGCCAACGGCCGCCATCGCTCGGAACAACACTTCCGTTCCGTGCAAGCACTCCGGCTCGCCGCGCGAGCGCGACCCACGTAACAAACACCTCCGATTCCGCTGCACCGGAGCTTGAGCAGGTCGGAGCGTGGCTCAGACCGGCGTGTCTTGGAGCGAAACCCAGTTCCTGCATCCACGTGCCGCTACCGCGCCGGTCGGTCGAGTTTCGCTCCGTTCTCCTCACGGGTCACCTCCTCGGGTACGCGCGCGTGTCCACCACCGACCAGGACGCGTCGCTGCAGATCGATGTGCTCAACGCCGTCGGCTGCTGCCGCGTGTTCGTCGACACCATCTCCGGCTCGCTCCGACACCGGCCCGAGCTCGACAAGCTCCTCGACCAGCTCCGCGCCGGCGACACCCTCGTCGTCTGGCGGCTCGATCGGCAAGGTCGCTCCATCCGGCACCTCATCGACCACCTGCACGCCCTCGCCGAGCGCGGCAGCGGGCTCCGGTCGCTGCAGGAGACCATCGACACCACCTCGCCCGGCGGGCGGCTCGTGTTCCACGTCTTCGCCGCACTGGCGGAGTTCGAACGGGACCTCAGCAAGGAACGCACGAACGCCGGCCGTGCCGCCGCCCGAGCCCGCGGCCGGACCGGTGGCCGTCCGTCGCGGCTCTCCGTGGACCAGGTGCGCACCGCGCGCCGGCTCGACGAGCAGCAAGCGATGACCGTCGCGCAGATCGGCGACGTCCTCCGCGTCAGCCCCACCACCATCGACCGGGCTCTCGGCCGTCACACTGAACCAGTCACCGCGAGGCGGTCCAGGCCCGCACCCAACCTGTAGCCAGCGCTGGGACGCGCGCGGCTGAGCCCGACACCGACCGCCGCGAAAACGACGACACAGAGCGAAGCTGCTCACAGCCCGGAGGCCCCACCACGGCATGAGCCCTCAGCGCACCAGGCAGATCGTGCGGAAGTCGACGTCCGGTCCGGGCCGCGTGTACGACGAGGTGCTCTCGAGCCAGTCGGCTGTGGGTGAGATCTGGTCGGGGACCAGGTCCGCCTCGGAGCGGGCACCGATGCCCTCGGACTCCCAGTACGAGCGGACGCGGTCCACGTCGCGGTTCGCACCCTCGATCATCGTGTGGTCCTCGGGCAGGAGCTCCTTGCCGTCGGCGTCGGTGTACTCCCCCGGGGCGTACCAGTACGTCCACCGCACCCCCTGGTGGGCGTTCGACAGCTTGCACTCCTCGCTGTACGCACCACCGGCTCGCTCACCATCGCGGTAGGCGGACTTCCGGTCGCCGCCGAGGATCCGCACGGTGCGGTCCCCGATCCGTTCGAGTGTGCCCCCCGGCGTCGCCGTCGGCGAAGTGCCGCTCGGCGGCGGTCGCCGGCTGCGCCCTCTGCCGGGCGTCGGCGGCCATGCTCCGCACCTGTGACGTCAGGACCAGACCGTTCCACGGCACGGCGATGACCAGCACGACGATCGCCGCGACCACGGCGGCCAGCGAGTGCCGCCGTTCGCGCCGGCGAGCCCGGACCTGCACGACGAGCACCACCGCCGGGATCCCCACGGCCAGCGCGGCCCCGATCACCAGCCGGGTCAGCACGCCCCCTGGGCCGAGCCGGTCGTCCATCGACCCGAAGTCACGCTCCAGGTACGCCCCGATCTGGACCACCCAACTCACGACGAGCAGCACCGGCAACACGAGCGCGATGGCGATCGCGTTGCCCCGTCCCGTCGTCGGGCCCGTCCCGTGGTCGCGCCAGTCCTGCTGTTCGGTGCTCAGGTCCGCCCCGCCCCCGTGGTGTCGGGGCCATCCTGCCAGCAGAACGCACCACCGGCCCCGCGACCGTCGCCTCCGTTCCACCCCCGAAGCGGTGGTGCCGCAGCGGCACCGGTTGCTGCCAAGATGACCGACGTGACCACGACCACTCCCCACGCCGATCCCGACGCCGCTGCCGGCGACTTCGAAGGCGGATGGTTCCGCATCGACGACGACGTGGAGCACCTGGACTACCTGGTGTGGCGCCCCGCCACGGACACCGACGCCGCTGCTGCAGCCCCGGGCCCGGCCGCCGTCATCGTCGGCGGCGAACCGCGTGAGCACATCGGTTCGACGCTCCCGCTGGCGCAGCTGCCGGAACTCGACGCGGCACGTCAGCGCACCGTGCGGAAGCTCTGGAGCAGTCTGATCAACCTCGTCGTGGGCGCGATCGTCATCACGGTGCTCGAGCTGTCCGGGCTGCCCTGGCGAACGGATCTCGGCAGACAGCTCCTGATCGGACTCGGGACGATCCTGCCGACCACGTCGCTCTGCACCGCGATCTGGTGGCGCATCACCCGTGACCCCTCGGGCGCAGTCGTGCGCAAGATGGGCGGACACCGGACCCGCCAGCAGTACGACCAGCAGCGCGCCGTCCTCGACCGCTGACCGCGCCGCGGCCCCTCACCGAACCCGCGCCGTCGCCGTCACCGCGGCCGCACCCGCAGCACCCGAACCACCCGCAGCAGACTCCGGCTCCGACGACGGCCGGACCCCGCGCCCGGGCCGCAGCACCGCGTCCACCCGCTCACGGTCGAGCGCACCCTGCCACCGCGCCACCACCAGCGTCGCGACGCAGTTGCCGAGCAGGTTCACGCTCACCCGCATCGCGTCCATGATCCGGTCGGCGCCGAGCAGCAGCGCGACGCCCGCGACCGGGAACAGCCCGAGACTCGTCGCCGTCGCGGACAGCGCCAGGAACGACGACCCCGGCACCCCGGCCATGCCCTTCGACGTCAGCAGCAGCACCCCGAGCGCGGCGACCTGCTGCTCGAGCGTCAACGGCACCCCGAACGCCTGCGTCAGGAACAGCAGCGAGATCGACAGGTAGATCGCTGCCCCGTCCAGGTTGAACGAGTACCCCGTCGGCACGACGAGCCCGGCGACGCTCCGTGAGACGCCGACCTCGGTGAGCCGGGTGATCATCCGCGGCAGCACGGCCTCGGTCGACGCGGTGCCGAGGGCCAGCCCGAACTCGGCCCGGGTGTGCCACACGAACCGCCAGATCGGCACCCCGGACAGCAGCCGCCCACCGACGAGCAACGCCACGATGAACACCGCGGCGGCGCCGTAGCAGGCGGCGATGAGGAGTCCGTACGACCCCAGGGTGTCGACGCCGTACTGCCCCACCACGTACGCCATCGCGCCGAACGCACCGAGCGGCGACAGGCGCATGACCCAGCCCAGGATCCGGTAGACGACCTCGAGGCACAGGTCGAGCCCCCGGACCAGCGGCCGCGCACGCTCGCTCCCGATCGCGGCGATGGCCGCGCCGACGAACACCGCGAAGACGAGCACCTGCAGGATGTCGTTCGTCGCGAACGCGTTCACGACGCTCGACGGGATGAGGTCGAGGATGAAGGTGCCGGCGTCCGGAGCCGTGCCGCCCGCGGTCTTCGCCGCCACGGCCGAGGCGTCGAGCGACGACGGGTCGATCCGCAGGCCGGCGCCGGGGCGCACGAGGTTGCCGACCAGCAGACCGAACACGAGCGCACACGACGACGCGAGCAGGAAGTAGACCATCGCCTTGCCGGCGATCCGTCCCACCGACCGCAGGTCGCCGACGTGCACGATGCCGGTCACCACGACGATGAAGACGAGCGGCGCGATCACCATCTCGATCAGGCGGATGAACCCCTGCCCGACGACGTTGAGCACCGGCGCCGCGGCCGGGAAGCAGACCCCGACCGCGATGCCGAGGGCGACGCCGATCGCGATCTGCACGAACAGCGACTGGTACCAGCGAGCGGGGGCACGATCCGTGGTGGTGACGTCCATGCACCCACCCCACCGTGCGCGTGTTTCGACGACGTTGCGAGCCTGTTCCCACCTGACGCGCCCCACGCACGCCGAAACGGGCCGGAACAGGGCCCCGCGAACGCCGAAACAGGCCGGAACAAGGCCGCGCACGCCGAAGAACGGCCCCGCACGCCGAAACCGGGCCGTGGTCCGCCTCAGGTGCGCGTGACGACCGTCAGGGTGGGCCGGTGCCGGGCACCCGAGTGGTCCTCGGCCGTCAGCACGCTCCACGACCGGACGACACCGGCCGACGGACCGGCCGACGGACCGACCAGGGTGTGGTCGATCGGCATCGCCAGCCGCGGATCGAGCCACGTCGGCCACGTGCCGAGTGCCGCGGCGTGCACGGCCGACGCGGCGTCCCGGCACGACCCGAGGCGGCCGCCGTCGAAGCTGTCGACCGATCCGTTGAAGTCCCCCGACACGATGACGTCCGCGCCGCGGCCGCACTGCTCACCGATCCACCGCAGGTCGGTCCGCCAGCCCGCCAGGCCGCCGGGCAGCACCGGCTGCGGGGCGTGCACCGCGACGATCGTCGGGATCGACGGTCCGGACACCGTCATCGTCTTCACCGGGTCGACACCGGGACGCATCGACGCTCCGGAGGCCAGGTCGGCGCGGACGAGCACCGCCACCTGCGCGCCCTGCCGGCGCATGAACAGCCGCACCGGCCGACCGTGCTCGCCCATCGAACGCGCCACCGCGGCGGCAGCGCGTCGGTCCCCCGCGTCGGGCAGCACGACGACGTCCGCCCGTGCGGACAGCGCCGCCCGGGCGACACCCTGCGGACCGACGAGTCCCCCGTTGGTGTTCCACTCGAACACCCGGAGCGAGTCACCCGCACCGCTGACGGCCCCGACGTCCCACCCCCGCGCGCCGAGGACGGCCGTGTTGGCCACGGCGACGACGAGCACGACCACACCGACCGACGCGGCAACGAGTCGCACGCGACGCACGACGACGGCGACGAGCAGCAGCGAGAGGCCGACGGCGGCCAGCCCCACGGTCACGAGGGAACGTGCCGGCAGCACGGCGGCGAGCACCGGCGCTCGCCCGATCCCGAGCCACGGAGCGGTGACGAAGGCGACACCGACCAGCAGGGTCGCGACCACCACGGTGGTCCGGACAGCAGCCGCACGACGAGACACCCCTGGATCCTCGCGCACGGACCCCCTCGTCCGCCGGCGAACGGCGACGACGCGCTGAGGATCCTGCTGGGTCCCGGCACCGCAGCGGCGCGCTGCGCCAGCCCACGCCGTGGACCGCGTGACGACGGACGGGAGGCGCGACACCGGCCGGCACCGCGCCTCCCGTCCGCCACCGCGCACGTCGCGGGCCGCACGCGCGACCGCGGGCAGCTAGCTGCCGACCCCCTCGACCACGCCCCATACGAGCACGCCGACCGTCACCAGGGTGCCGAGCACCGAGACGATCGCCGCGACGACGCCGAGCCGTCGCCCGCGACCCGGCCGCACGATCGCGACCACGGCCAGGATCGACGCGATGAACTGGAACGGCCACCCGAGCACGAACACCGACGGCCAGCAGCTGCAGTACAGGCCGGTCAGGGCGAAGAACAGCGCGAGCAGGGCGATGCCGAGCCGGTTCGCGCCGGCGTCGTCCGGCTCGCCGCCCACGCTGTCGGCGCCGTCGTCGAGCGGGCCGCCCGGGTACGGGTTGTCGGGCCGGAGCGCCTGCAGTGCCCGGATCCGCTCGGCGTCGAGCGCACCGTCGCGGGCACGGGCGGCATCGGCCAGCGCGAGGACGTCGTTGCCGTGCCCCGCGGCCTCGTGCTGGGCGACGGCCCACGCGAAGAGCGCGCGCTGTCGGGGGTCCGATCGGGTCGCCGCGTCGACCGCCCAGCCGAACGTGGTGAGGAAGAGCAGGCCGCCGAACGCGGTCAGGAGCCCGCGTCCCGGTTCGTCGGGATCCGCCAGGAAGAGCACGACGCTGCACGCCACCATCCCGACGCCGAGCAGGGCCGTCGCCCAGATCTGGCCGCGCCAGTAGCCGTTGCCCGAACTCGCCCCCGCGGGTGTGGTCATGCAGCGACCCTAGCGCCCCGGTGCGGACGCTCGAGGACTCTCACCCATTCCCAGTCCGTGCCGCGCCACGCGCGTGCTCGCCGCACCTACGCTCCGAGCGTCCGGTCATCCCCAGCGTCGAAAAGCGGCCCCGTGTCCTCGTACCTGCTCTGTTCACCGCCCGTCTACGGCCACCTCGCGCCCCTCGTCGACGTCGGACGTGCCCTCGCGGTGCGCGGCCACGACATCACCGTGCTGACCGGCACCAAGTACCGCGAGCTCGTCGTCGGCGCGGGGCTCCGGTTCGCTGCGCTGCCGGCCGACGTCGACTTCGACGACGCCGACCTGCAGGAGCGGCTCGCCGACGCCAGTGCGGCACGCGGGATCGCGGTCGTCCGCGAGGGCATCATCGCCATGTTCGTCCGGGCGATCCCGTCGCAGTACCGGGAGCTGACGGCGCTGCTGGCAGCGGGGCGCTTCGACGCGGTGCTCGGCGAAGCGTCGTTCACCGGGCTCGCGCCGTACCTGGCCCTGCCGCCCGCGGAGCGTCTGCCCGTGCTCGGGATCGCGACCACCCCGGTGACGCTCACCAGCGTCGACGCGGCACCCTTCGGCACCGCGCTCCCCCCGGGTCGCGGGCCGGTGGCTCGCGCGCGCAACCGACTGCTCACGGCGGCGCTCCACCCCGTCCTCACCCGGCCGCTGCGTCGCGCGGTGGACGCCGTGCTCGCCGAGGTGGGGGCACCGCCGTCGACGATCGACACCTTCGACTTCGCGTACCGCGCGTTCGACACCCTGTTCCAGATGAGCGTCCGGGAGCTCGAGTACCCGCGCCGCGAGCTCCCGGACACGGTCCGGTTCGTCGGTCCGGTCGTGGCCCGTTCCGCGCCGACGTCCGCGGCCGACCTGCCCGCGTGGTGGGACGACCTGGACACCGACACCCCGGTGGTGCTCGTCACCCAGGGGACCATCGACACCGTCGACCTCGGCCGGCTCCTCGCGCCGACCCTGCGCGCCCTGGCGGACGAGGACGTCCTCGTCGTCGCGACCACGGGAGGCCGCCCGGTCGACCAGCTCGAGCGCGCACTCGGCACCGCCCTGCCCGCGAACGCCCGGGTGGCGACCTTCCTGCCCTACGACCAGCTGCTGCCGCGGTGCAGCGTCGTCGTGACGAACGGTGGGTTCGGCGGGGTGCAGCGCGCCCTCGCGCACGGCGTCCCGCTCGTGGTGGCCGGGTCGACCGAGGACAAGCCGGAGGTCGCCGCCCGGGTGGCCTGGGCCGGGTGCGGGCGGAACCTGCGTTCCGGGACACCACGGCCTCGGGCGATCCGTCGGGCCGTCCTCGAGGTCCTCAGCACGTCGACCCACCGCGCCCGCAGCCGGCAGGTGGCGGCGTCGATCGCGGCCCTGCCGGACCCCGTCGACGTCATCGAGGCCGGGCTGGCGGCGGCCGTCGCCGCGGCCACCGCGGGCGGCACCCAGCGACGCTGACCCCGCCTGCCGGCCCACGTCGTGGGGCTGCACGGAGACGGACAGGAGGCGCGGTGCCGGCCGGCACCGCGCCTCCTGTCCGTCTCATCCCGCGTCGTCGGGCCCGGCGCCGACCCGCGGTGCCGCTGCGGACGCCGTCCGGATCCGGAGCGGCACCGTCCCGGCGACGTACCGGTCGTCGCCGGCCTCGAGCGGTCGGCCGTCCTCGGCGGTGCTCGACCGGCGGACCTGCAGGAGCGCCGCCCCGGGCCGCACCCCGAGGAGCGCGGCGTCGGCGTCGTCCGCCAGCAGCGCGTCCACGGTGGTGACGGCGGAGCCGACCCGGATGCCGAACCGGTCCTGCAGGGTCGCGGACACCGACGTCTGCCCGCCCGGGATCGTCCGGATGACCGCGGCGACCCACGGCGCGTAGGCGGTGCGCTCGAGCATGACGTCGACGCCGTCCAGGGAGCGCACCCGCGCGACGTGCAGGACGGGCTCGTCGGGCGCGGCGTGGAACAACCGCCGCTCACTCATCGTGGCGGGGCGCTCCTCGACCGCCACCACCCGACCACCCGGCTCGTGTCCCCTGGCCCGAGCCAGCTGACCGAACGACTCGAGCGCGCCGGCGTCGTGGCCGAGCGTCGCGGTCCGGACACGCCAACGGGACCCCGGACGTGCCGTCAGCACCTGCCGGTCGCGGAGCAGACCGAGGGCATTCCGCACGGTGCCGCGCGCCACCCCGTAGTCGGCGGCCAGGTCGTGCTCGCCCGGCAGGAGCCCGGTGGCGTCGAACTCACCGCGGAGCACCCGGTCGGCGAGGTCCTCGGCGAGGTCCCGGAACAGTGGTCGCACCCCGTGATCCTCCCCCGCCCCAGCTCCACCTGTCCAGGTGCGTCGGAGTTCTGGTGGCAGCCACCCTGAGATGACAGGGTCCTGCCACGGCGCACCTGGACAGGTCGATCCCGATTCCACCGGACGCGTTCACCCCGCTGCCACGACCGGGCCAGGCACGGTTCAGCGCACCTCGTTGTCATGCTGACGGGTGCTCTTCCCCCGCAGCGCCCGCACTCCCCACCGATCTGGAAGGCCCGCGATGAGCACGAGGAAGCCCGAACACGGCGCACCCGACGTCAGCCTGGACGCCGCACCACCGCTGACCCCGGACGCCGCGTACACCGCAGCGGTCCGCCCCGGTCTGAGCCGCCGCACGGTCCTGGTCGGCGGCGCGGCGGCGATCATGGCCGGCGTCGCCGCAGGCTCCGCGTTCGGACCGGGCGCGGCCGACCGTGCCAGCGCCGCGACCGCCCGTGCCGTCCCCACCGGCACGATCGCCGACGTCAAGCACGTCGTCGTGCTCATGCAGGAGAACCGGTCCTTCGACCACTACTACGGCACGATGCCCGGGGTCCGAGGGTTCTCCGACAAGCAGGCGCTCGAGCTGCCGACCGGACACGACGTCTTCCACCAGCCGGCAGCGGCCCGCACCGACGGCGGCGCCATGCTGCCGTTCCGGCTCGACACCACGCGGTTCAACGCGCAGAACGCCGACGGCCTCGACCACTCCTGGGGTGGCGGGCACACCGCGTGGAACGGCGGGGCCTGGAACCGGTGGGTCGACGCGAAGAGCGCCCAGACGATGGGCTACTTCACGAGCGAGGACATCCCCTACCAGCGCGCACTCGCCGGCGCCTTCACGGTCTGCGACGACTACCACTGCTCGCTCAACGGGCCGACGACGCCGAACCGCCTGTACCAGTGGTCCGGCACGATCGACCCCCGCGGCACCCAGGGCGGACCGGCGACCGACAACCCGGCGGACTACGAACCGGTGTTCGCCTGGACCACCTACGCCGAACGGCTGCAGGCGGCCGGGGTCACCTGGAAGACCTACGCCAACGACGAGGTCGGCGACAGCTCCGCCGACCCCTACGTCGGCGACTACGGCGACAACCCGCTCTGGCTGTTCGAGCAGTACCACCGCGCCCTCGCATCCTCGGACCCCGCCCAGCAGGAGCTCGCCGCGCGTGCCGGGCTGCACGACGGGTGGAAGCCGAACTCCGGCAAGGGCCTCGACGTCACCCACCTGCTCAGCCAGTTCGGGCAGGACTGCGCGACCAACAGCCTGCCCACCGTGTCGTACGTCGTCGCCCCCTACGGCTGGAGCGAGCACCCCGCGGCCAGCCCGGACTACGGCGCCCACTACACGAACGCCGTGGTGCAGGCACTCTTCAGCAACCCGGACACCTGGGCCTCGACCGTCCTGCTCGTCAACTACGACGAGAACGACGGGTACTTCGACCACGTCGTCCCCCCGTTCGCCGAACCGGGCACCCCGGACGAGTACGTCGACGGCCTGCCCATCGGCATGGGTGCCCGCGTGCCGATGACCGTGGTGTCCCCCTGGAGCCGTGGCGGGTGGGTCAACTCGCAGGTGGCGGACCACACCTCCGTGATCCAGTTCCTCGAACACGTCACGGGGGTCCGCGAGCCGAACATCTCCGACTGGCGACGGACAGTCTCCGGCGACCTGACCAGCTGCTTCGACTTCAGTGCCCCCGACCCGAGCATCCCGGGCGCCGACGTCGTCCCCGGCATCGAGCAGACCCGCGCGCTGGTCGCTGCCGCCGACGCCGACCAGGCCAAGCCGCCCATCGAGGAACCCGCGATCGGCGCGCAGACGGTGCCCGTCCAGGAGCCCGGCACAGTCCGCCGTCGGCCCCTGCCCTACCGACAGCACGCGGACGCGACCGTCGACCACCGCACCGGTCGGGTCACCGTGGCGCTCGCGAACGACGGCCGCCAGGGCGTCAACTTCCTGGTGTACCCGAACACCGCGATGCCGTTCGCCGCCCACCCGAAGACCGTCCCCGTGGGAGCGAGCGCCGACTGGGTGTGGGACACCACGACGACCGGCGGCGCGTACGACGTCAGCGTCTACGGACCCGACCGGTTCCTCCGGCGCTTCGCCGGGACCGTCACGGTCGGCGGCCGGGCGACCGGTGGTGTCCCGCACGTCTCCGTCGTCCGGGACACCCGCGGCCGGCGAACCCTGCAGCTCCTGCTCGAGAACACCGGCACGGGCGAACTCCGCTTCGAACTCGTGGCCAACGACTTCGTCGAGCACCGCGAGACCGCGCACGTCCGTGGGTCCGGGCACAAGACGATGCACTGGCCGCTCGACGAGTGGGGCTACTACGACGTGGTCGTCACCGCGGACGGTGTGCCCGGGTTCCGGTACCGGTTCGCCGGGCGCGCGGAGCGCTGACGCGAGCCGACCCGTGGGGGTCGGCAGGGGCGGTCAGGCCGCGTCGACGACGAGACGGGAGGCCCGGTGCCAGCTGGCACCGGGCCTCCCGTCTCGTCTCGTGACCGTCTCACGTCCGTCCCGCGTGCCGTCTCGCTTGCTGTCTCACGCGTCGGCGGCGGTCCCGGCGGGTGCGACCGGAGCGACCGGTGTCGCGGCTTCGGCGTCGGCTTGCGCCGCCTGCCGGGCGAGCACCCGGTCCAGGAAGCGTTCGACGAACGGCAACCCGATGACGACCGCACCGACGACGGCCGCGACGGGGACGATCACCGTCCAGCCGCGCAGGGTCGAGTAGATGGTGGCACCGAGGAAGGCCCACACCACGATCGTGAGCGGCCGGAGCGGGCCGACCGCCTCGTGCAGGGTCATCGCTTCGCCGAGGGCGGGCAGGGCACGCCGTCCACGCAGCGTCAGCACGACCCCGATCACCAGGAGAGCAAGACTCCGGACGGTACCGACCCACGCAACGTCACTGCCCGGATCCGCCAGCACGCGCTGGACGAACACCACCGACCCCAGGAGCCCGGCGGCGAACACGAAGACGATCACGAGGACGGTCAGCAGACGGAGGGAGCGGCGCACGAGGACTCAGCATAGGGACCCGTCGCGGCGGCCCGTGCTCCGGTTCCGTTCCGGTCCTAGGCGACGACCACCTTCGCGTTGACCAGGATGTCGTGCAGGTCCGGGCGGAGCGCTTCCTGCGACGTCGTCCGGACCTTCACGATGAGCGCGGCCCCGGGCTTCGCGAAGGCGCGCGCGACCGTCGCCGACCACGAACCGTCCGTGTTGTGCCCGGCGATCGACAGGAACTGCGCGGTCCCCCCGGTCATCGTCGGCAGCAGCTGCTCCTCGAGCCGGTCGGCCGGGAGACCCGCCGCGGTGAACAGCTGCTCGGTGGCGGCGCGGTCGCCGATCGTCGGGTCGAGGTCGGTGAGCCGCTGCTGCGTGATGGTCGCCACGGAGCCGTCGGCGTTCGTGTACTCCCTGGACCCGCTGGTCGGGTCCTCGCCGGTCTGCTCCCAGCCGTCGAGTGCCGAGATCTCGAGCCCGAACGCGGGCAGGGTGCTCGACGAGAGCGCGGCGCCGTCCTCGAACGACAGGTCCTTCGTGGCAGCGTCGACGGTGGGTGCAGCCGACGGTGTCGGCGTCGTTGGCTGCGTGGGCGTCGACGACTGCGGTGCGGCCCGCTGCGTCCCCGGCGCCGTCGTGCCGGTGCCGGCGCAGCCGGAGAGTGCGAGCGCGACGATCGCCGCCGCTGTCCCCGCCGTGGTCATCCTGGATGTGATGGACATGTGGTTCCCCCTCGGATCCCGCCGTGCGCCCCGTGCACCGGTCGGTCCGACTCGGAGCCTACGGGTCCGATCGACGGCGCGCCGCTCGGGCTCGCGTATCAGCCGACCGGACCGGCGGTGTACATCGGTTCGGCGCCGGTCGTCACCGATGCCCGCACCCCGCCGCCGACCAGACGGACCGTCAGCGTCCCGCTGAGCGCCGTCGCCGACAGCGACACCCGTCCGTGCAGCGCCGCCCCGCGCGGCCAGCAGGCGCTCGTGCCCTCGAGTTGGTCGGCCGACGCGACGAGGCAGATCGTCGAACCGTCCCGACCGACCCCGGCCCAGACGTTCCACGGTGTCGCCGCGTCGTCGCCCGACAGCGATCGGTTCGTGAACACCAGACGGGTGCTCGAGCGTTCCATCGGCGTCGCGATCCCCGCTGGCGTCCGGTCGGCGACGGTCTGCGGCTGCTCGAACCGCCGGTCGATCGTCACCGCCCCGGCTGGCGGCGTGACGGTGTTCGTGGGGTCGACGGGGCGCGCCCCCAGCGACAGTCCGACCCCGGTCCCCGCGACGAAACCGATCACGACGGCGGCTGCGCCGAGGGTCCAGAGGACGCGATGGTCGGAGCGTCGGATGCGAGCGGCTCGTCGGCGGACGCCGGCCAGGAGGCCCCTGCCGCGGTCGTCCGCATCCGTTCCGCGGTCGGCGGTTCGCGTTCCGTGCGCGTCGGCTGCGGGTGCGCGGTCGGCGGCTCGCGTTCCGTGCGCGTCGGCTCCGGGTGGGCGGTCGGCGCTGTGCGGGTCGGCGTTGTGCAGATCGGCGTGGGAGCGGGCGGCGAGGGCACTCCGCGCGTCGGCCGCGTCGGCCGGCGTGGACGCGGCTCCCCAGGCGATGCGTTCCAACCGCGCACGTTCGGCATCGGCGTCGGCGTCCTCGGTCGGGTTCATCGCGCTGGTCGCCCCGGCCCTGGACCGGTCACGAGTCCTTCCCTGCGCCCCGAGCACGCTTGCGGCTGTGCGCACGGGCAACGAGCACCGAGCCGATCTGCACGGCGACGAGGATGCCCCAGAGGACCGCCATCTCGGTGTGGAACCGGGACGGCTCCACGACGGCCAGCACCAGCCAGACCAGGGCGATCACCGCCCACCCCCAGACGAGCCACGGCAGGGGCTTGCCGATCAGCCGTTCGAGCAGACTGCGTCGCTGCGTCTCGGTCATGGCGCTGACGCTACCGGACGCCGGGGTGATCGCCGAGGACCCGGGGTGCCGATCGGCTGGGTCCTGCCGGATCTGGTGGCTGCCGATCCGGGAAGCGGGTCGAAGCGGTCAACCCGCCGACAGCTCGCGCCGTCAGGGTCAGCTCCGCACCGTGGACGGCCGCGATCATCGCGACGAGCGGCAGGCCGAGCCCGTGCCCGCTCCCGTCCGTCCGCGTGCGGTGGCGTCGTCGGAACGGCTCCGTCAACTCGTGCGCCTCGTCGGTCGGGATCACCTCGCCGTCGTTCTCGACCCGGAGCTCGGACGCCCCAGCGTCGAGCACCACCCGTAGGCTCCCGCCGGAGACGTTGTGGACCACGGCGTTGCGGATCAGGTTGCCGACGAGTTGCCCGAGCAACGGTCGGTTGCCCAGCACGACGACGTCGTCGAGCTGCACCGACACGACGATCCGCCGGGCGAGGCGTTCTGCGTCCACCGCCAGCAGCGCGGCCGCGACCTCGTCGCGGAGCGACACCGGGCGGGCGTCGATGGGCTCGTCCCCTCGTGCCAGGTCGAGCAGCGCCGTCGTCATGCGGATCATCTGGTCCGTGGTGACGAGCAGCCGTTCGAGGGTCTGCGTCCGGTCCGGCCCGTCGGGTGCGCGGAGGGCGACCTGCAGCATCGTCTTCATCGTGGCGAGCGGCGTCCGGAGTTCGTGCGAGGCGTTCGCCGCGAACCGCGAACGGCTGACGAAGGCGGTCTCCAGGCGGTCGAGCATCCGGTTCAGCGTCGCACCGACGTCGCGGATCTCGTCCGGTGGACCCGAGACGTCCACCCGGGCGTCCAGCGTGCCGGCACCGAGCCGGTCGGCGGTCGTGATGATGTCGCGCAGCGGGCGGAGGAGTCTGCCCGCGACGAGCCAACTGACGACACCACCGGTGCCCCCGACCACGAGCAACGCCGGGACCGAGACGATGACGAAGAGGCGCAGGACGTCGTCGCGGCCGGTGATCTCGTACACGTCGTGGGTCGATCCGTAGGGGAACGGGCCCGCCGTGAACGCGTAGCCGGGCACGATGGCGAGGACTGCGAAGACGACCGCGAGCATGACGGCACCGGTCAGCAGGATCAGCGCCGTGTACGTCAGGGTGAGGCGCGCCCGGATCGACAGACGGCGCAGCGCGGCGATCCTCATGCTTCCGGACCCTCGTGCACAGGACCCGGCGCGACCGCGTACCCGACACCGGGCAGCGTCCGGATGGCGTCGGGACTGCCGAGCTTCTTCCGCAGCGTCGAGATGGTCAGCCGGACCGCGTTGGTGAACGGGTCAGCGTGCTCGTCCCACACCTGCTCGAGCAGCTGCTCGGCACTCACGAACCCGCCGTCGGCACGCAGCAGGACCTCGAGGACCGCGAACTCCTTGCGCCCCAGGCGCAGGTAGCGGCCGTCGCGGTAGGCCTCGCGTCGGAAGGGATCGAGCCGGAGACCAGCCGTCTCGAGGACCGGTGCGACCGCGCGACGTGCTCGACGGTTCAGCGCCCGGAGGCGTGCCACGAGCTCCTCGAAGTCGAAGGGCTTCCCGAGGTAGTCGTCGGCCCCGAGCTGGAGGCCGTGGACGCGCTCAGCGAGTGTCGTCGACGCCGTCAACATGAGGACGCTCGGTGCTTCCGGGTCAGCGACGATCCGGGCGCAGACGTCGTCCCCGTGCAGACCGGGGATGTCCCGGTCGAGCACGACCACGTCGTACGTGTGGACGGCCAGCTGATCGAGCGCGGCCAACCCGTCGCCCACCGTGTCGGCGGCGATCGCCTCGAGCCGCAGGCCCGCGCGGATCGCCTCCGCCAGGAACGGCTCGTCCTCCACCACCAGTACCCGCACGTCGCTCCTCGCTTCTCGCTGCTCCGGCTGATCCGGACCCGGTCAGCACAGCAGGTCGGATGTATGCGGAGCGTATGCGCTCGACCAGACGCCCGGCTGACGTGCCGACTGTTCCGATGAGGGCATGTCCAGAACCGACCCCGCGCTCGAGCACCCCGTCCTGCCGTCGTTGACCGGCCTGCGCTGGGTCGCGGCGTTCGGGGTGTTCGCCTACCACGTGCGGAACCTCGGGTACTTCGACGGGAACGCGCAGACGGCCCTGAGTGCCGTGGTCGGTAGCGGCGACACCGGCGTCTCGCTGTTCTTCATGCTCTCCGGCTTCGTCCTGGCCTGGTCGGACCGCGCGGTAGACGACACCGCGGGATCGGTGCGAGCCGCAATGCGCTTCTGGGCCCGCCGTGCCGCGCGGATCTGGCCGCTCCACCTGGTCGCCGTCCTCGCCGCGATCATCGTGGCAGCGACACTTCTGCCGGGCATCCGGACGACGTCGCCGGCAGCCCTCGTGGCGAACGTCCTGCTCGTCAACGCCTGGCACGCCCCGTGGTGGCAAGCCGGGAACCCGGTGTCGTGGTCGCTGACCTGCGAAGCGTTCTTCTACCTGACGTTCCCGTTCCTCATCCGGCTGCTCCGTTCCGCGCACCCCGCCGTGCTCGCGGCCCTCGCCGCGCTGGCAGCCGTCCTCGTCCTGGTCGCGCCGGTGCTCGTGCCGCACCTGCCCGGTTCTCCGGTCCCGGCGAGCTGGCCACCGGCACGGTTCCCGGAGTTCCTGCTCGGTGTCCTCACCGCTGCCCTGGTGCGCTCGGGCGCCTGGCGCGGACCACGACTCGCGGTCCCCGTCCTGCTGACGGTCGCGGGCCTCCTCGCCGCAGACCTGCACCCCACGTCGCGCTTCGCACTGACCGGCTGCACGGTCGTGGGGTTCTCGCTGCTGCTGCCCGCGCTCGCCAGGGCGGACGTCGAAGGACGCACCACCGGCCTGTCGTCTCCGCTGCTCGTGCACCTGGGAGCCAGGTCGTTCGCGTTCTACCTCGTCCATCTCCTGACGATCGACGCGGTGCTGGCCTTCCGCCCCCTGGGCACGGCCGCCGGAGGAGTGACCAGCGTGCTCCTGACCCTGCTGGCCTTGGTGGCCGCACTCGCCGTCGCGTCCGTCCTGCACGACGCGGTGGAGGTCCCGGTGCGCCGGCTCCTGCTCCGCGGCACGCGGCCCGCTGCTCGACGTGGGCCGGAGGCCGGACGAACGGACCAGGGCTTCAGGCAGCTGATCCGCCCGACGGTCGCACGTTCCCGTCGGTGATCGACTGGCGGTACGCGTCGATCTTCCGTTCCAACGCGGCCAGGTGACGGAGCAGTTCCCCCTGTCGATCCAGCACGACCGCGTGGTGGCGCTCGAGGAGCGCGAGTCGTTCGGCGTCATCGGCACCGGCTCGGTACGCGGCCGCGTACTCACGCATCTCCCGCACGTTCATCCCCGTACCGCGGAGCATAACCGTCCCGGCGAGCCAGCGCAGCGCAGCCGTGTCGTACCGCCGCCATCCATCCGGACCGCGCTCGGGCGCGGGCGCGATGCCTTCCTTCTCGTAGTAGCGGATCGTGTCGATGGTGATGCCGAGCACGTCCGCCGCGACGCCGATCGTCACCGGTTCGACGACGTGGACCTCGGGAAGCAGCACAGGGCGCAGTCTCGCACTTGACATGGTCTGCGCACCAGGGTGGATCGTCATCCTCGCCCGGGTCCTCCCCGGAGAAGAACGGAGCACTCCCGTGCAGCAACTCCCCCTCGGCTCGCAAGGCCTCGTCACGTCCGCACTCGGGCTCGGGTGCATGGGGATGAGTGCCTTCTACGGCGGTGCCACCGAAGCCGGATCCGTCGAGACCATCCGCCGCGCACTCGACACGGGGATCACCCTGTTCGACACGGCAGAGGCGTACGGGCCGTTCGCGAACGAGGAGCTGCTCGGCCGGGTCCTCGGCGCAGACCGGGGCCGCGTGGTCGTCGCATCGAAGTTCGCCACCGACTTCGCCGACGACGGCACCGCGATCGGACTCGACGGGTCCCCCGAGCACGCCCGCCGCGCGATCGACCGCTCCCTCAGCCACCTCGGCACCGACCACGTCGACCTCTGGTACCTGCACCGCGCCGACCCGAACGTGCCGATCGAAGACACGATCGGTGCGATGGCTGAAGCCGTCACCGCCGGCAAGGCCCGTGCCATCGGCGTCTCGGAGACCTCCGCCGAGACCCTGCGCCGTGCGCACGCGACGTTCCCGATCACCGCGATCCAGTCGGAGTACAGCCTGTTCGAGCGTGACGCCGAACACAACGGCGTCCTCGACACCGCCAGGGAGCTCGGCATCGGGTTCGTGCCCTTCTCACCGCTCGGGCGGGGGTTCCTGTCCGGGAACATCACCAGGAAGGACGGTCTCCCCGCCGGCGACGCCCGACGGAACCTCCCCCGGTTCTCCGACGAAGCCATCGACGCGAACCTCCGCATCGTCGACGCACTCACGGTCATCGCAGACGAGAAGGGCGTCACCACGGCGCAGCTCGCCCTCGCGTGGCTGATCCGGGCCGGTACCGTGCCGATTCCCGGCACCACGAGGGCATCGCGTGTCGAGGAGAACGTCGCCGCTGCCGACGTGGTGCTCACCGACGGCGACCTGGATCGCATCGAGGCGGCCGCACCGCACGGTGTCGTCGTCGGCGCCCGCAACACCGAGGCCGGGATGGCGCGAGACCGCGGCTGACCGAGGTGCGTGGCGGGAGTGCTCACTGCACCCTGCTGCTCGGAGGTTCGTCGCGGATCAGGTCGACGGGTCGAACCGGTACATCCACGCCGCAGGTCCCCCACGGTCTCGCCGCGCCGTGAACGCTGCGCCGGGCAGGACGAACCGATCGCGGACGATGGATCCCACCCTGCCGAGCGTCTTGCTCGTGTCCAACAACTCCCCTTGGCGCGTGATGGCGCGCACACGCTGACCGCGTCGCTCGTGCATGTGGACCGCAAGGGTCGTTGCCGGCACGCCACTCGCCACCAGCGAACCGAGGATGACGGCGTCCTCGAGAGCGAGGGAAGCACCCTGCCCCGCCGTCGGAGGAATCGCGTGTGCCGCGTCCCCGACGAGGACCACCCGCCCGCATCCCCACCGCACCGGGCGCGGCGTGGTGCGCGACGCCCACACGTCCACGTCGGCCGAGCCCGCCAGCAGGGCAGGCGTCGGCAGGACGTCCCGCCCGACGAGACGCGGGAGCATCGCGACCCACTCGGCTCCGGTCATCCCGACTGCAGCTGAGGCGCCGCCGTCCACGGCGCTGAGCCGGGGGTTCGCGAACCACATGACGGTGGAAGCGTCGACCCGCAACGTGCAGACGAAGCAATCCCTGCCGAACCGGAACTGCAGGGTGCCTGCGGGACCGGTCTCGGATTCCGTGAGCCCGGTGCCGGAGGAACTGCCACCGATGTTGACGACGGGAGCCAGCACATCCGTCGGGGTTGCGCCACCGTGCTCGGGTCCGTGGCTCCCGAAGGTGCGTCGGACAGCGGAACCGATGCCGTCGGCGCCGACGACGATGTCTGCGGTGAACCGCTCGAGCGTCTCGGTGAGCACGCTCGCCCGGTCACCCTCGTCGACAGCGCTCAGCACCCGGGCGCCCTGGATGATCGTGATGCCCCGCTGTTCCGTGTCGGTCCGGAGGAGCCGGTGGAGATCGGCTCGTTGCAGCGAACGGGTCGCGCCCTCCTCCTGCTGGAGCCCGAGCGGGAGCTCCGCGGTCAGCCGCCCCTTCGGGTCGAAGGTCTGCAACCGCGGCGTCGGGACCCCGATCTTCGAGACGGCGGCGCCGAGACCGAGCGCACGGAGCGCTCCGACCCCGTTGCTGGCCACCTGCAACCAGGATCCGGCGTCGTCTGCAGCGCCGGTGCTCCGCTCGAGCACGATCGGGACGTGCCCTGCTCGGTGCAGCGCGATGGCTGTGGCGAGGCCTGCGACACCGCCCCCGACGACGATTGCGTGCATGCGATGAACCCGTTCGTCTCGTCACGGAAGTCGTCGCACTCGCGCCGGACCTGCCGGGGTTGCGCTCGTGAGACGATCGTATGACCGGACGCGACCAGGTGCGCTGAGAAGCGTTGCAGGCTCACTCGCTGGACAGCGCGCCGTCGGACTCCCGCGCCCTTCGATCGCCATCCGGCAAGGTGGATGCATGACCGACTCCGACCCGTCCACCGTCCACTTCCACCAGAAGCACCACGAAGCGATCATCAGCGGCGAGAAGGTCACCACCGTCCGGTGGAACGAATCCGTGCGGGTCGGCGATGCGACGTTCGTGTTCGACGACCACCCGACTGCCGAACCGCTGGCCGGCACGATCACCGCCGTGCACCAGTACCGGCTCGACACCCTCACCGCAGAACAGGCGCGCCAGCCTCCTGAGACGGACATGCAGCTCTTCGGGCAGCAGCTCCGTGAGAACTACTACCCCGACATGCCGGACGATGCTGTCGTCGAGGTGGCCGAACTCTCGATCAAGCCCGCTCGATAGCCGTTCCGGCTGCGTGTCGTCGCGGTCCGCTGTCCGGGGATCGAGCGCGTGCGGAGCGCTGTGGGCCTCGGGAACCTGGCCAGCACCCCGACAGCACGTCTCGCTCGCCGATCTGCTGGCGGCGGCCGGTAGCCGATCCGCTGCCGACACCGCGTCTCGATGTTCGGCGTGCCGGTTCGTCCTACGCTGGCGGTGTGGACGAGTGGTGGGATCTTGTGGACGCGGCCGGGGTGCCGACGGGTGGGACGTTCCGGCGCGGTGACGCGGGTTGGCCGGGTGGGTCGTTCCATCTGGTGGTCACGGTGTGCGTCTACCGGGCCGACGGAACCGTCCTGCTCACGCAGCGGGCTCCGACGAAGGAGTTCGCCTTCGGGTGGGAGTTCCCCGGTGGGAGCGCGTTCGCAGGCGAGACTGGTCGTGCAGCTGCGTGCCGAGAGCTGCTCGAGGAGACCAACGTCACCGTCGAGCCCGAGGCGCTGCGCCGCGTCGGCCGCTTCACCGAGGAGACGGCGCTCGTGGACCTCTTCGTCGTGCAGGAGCCGAGTGGGTCAGCGGTGCGAGCGGATCCTGCCGAGGTGATGGACTGGCGTTGGGTCTCCCTGTCGGAGGTCAGCACGCTTCGCACGAGCGGGGTGATGGCGGCCCCGTGGGGGCCGCGGCTGGATGCGCTGTGGCCAGCGGTGACGGCATCGATCCTGGCCGCCTCGCCGCCTCACCGCCAGCTGACGAGAGACCGATCGACCACAGCTCGCGCACGCGCGATGTGACCGCGCACGGTCGAGTGCGGCAGACCCAGCGCCGCGGCGATCTCGGCGTAGGACCGACGCTCGAGATGGCGCAACTCCCAACACCGTCGCTGCATCGGCGCCATACCGTCAATGACCCGCTGCGCGGCTGCGACCAGCGATGCTCGCTCCGCGACGGCTCCCGGGGCGTTGTCGACGGACACAGGAGCCGTCTCATCGAGTTGCGTCCGGTACCGCGTCGCAGCACTCCGGAGCCGATCGAAGCTCCGGCGTCGGACCGTGGTCACGAGCCATGCCGTGACCGCGTCAGCATCGCGCAGCGCTTCGAGATGGGTCCACGCGGCGATGAAGGTCTCCTGCACGACGTCGTCGGCTTCACTGGACCCGCGCAGGATCCGCACGGCGATCGTTCGGAGCAGCGCAGCATTCCGCCCGACGATCATCGCGAACGCGCGATCGTCCACGGCGTCGGGAGCCACTCGCATCGGTGCCGCCGGCGGAGCGAATGCGTGCTGCTCCTTCACTGGGTTCCGTCGCCGGACCGGGGACTCGAGCACCCCGGTCCGGGCGGACGCGGTCTGCTGCAGTGTCGTCATCGACATACGGGTCCACTCCTCGGATCAATTGCGTGAGGATGTTTCGGACTCGTGGAGCAGGAGGGTGGGTGGGCGAAGGTCCCCAGTGCGAGGGCCAGGACGCCGGAACGACAACCGCTCGCTGCGGAAGCGCGGTCCGGAACCGGACGTTCCACCGAGGCAGAGAACGGGACCGCGGCGATCCGGTCGGCGACGCGGTGGATGCGGCGGCGATCGTCTACGAGCCGATGAGCCCCGTTGCCAAGGCGACGATCACACCGACGCCGGCGAACACTGCAACCAGACCCCCGACGATCGCGGCGAGCTGCTGGTCCTTGTTCATCCCCATGGTCGGAGCATACGAGTTCCGACCGCTCGGTCGTGGCCTTCGGTCTCTGTAACGGACCCTGCAGCACCGTGGTCCCGAGCCGGACTGCATGCGTTGTGGCGCAGCCCCAGCACGTTCTGGTCCGGCCTCGTGAGTGGGCCCTGCCGGGATCGAACCGACGACATCCACGGTGTAAACGTGGCGCTCTACCAGCTGAGCTAAAGGCCCTCACCACGATCCTAGAGTGTCAGCGCTCGATCGTCGTCGAACCGAGCAGGCACGTCACGACGTCCCGCACCGGGGTCGATCGCACCGGATCACGAGGCCAGGCACGTCCTCGTCCCGGTCGTCCGTCGCACCACCGGACAGCACGATCGGGGTGTCGTCGGCGGTCAGGCCGATCGCCAGGGTGCCGGTGCTCGACCGTGCGTCCTGCAGCGGCGGGAACCGGGCGATCGTCGTCTGCTCGGAATCGGTGCACCGCGCATCACGGCACGACAGGAGTCCCAGGGTGCCGCGTTCCTCGTCACGGACCGCGACGAGTGGCCGCCCCGATCGATCGATGACGAACGCCGGGAGCAGGTTCGTCGGCCCGTTCGGCGTGATGTCCGTGTGTGACGAAGACGAGCACGACGCATCCGCGCAGAACGTCAGCCGTTGGGTCGCGATCCCGTTCGACCGCGCGAGCACGACCGGGTTCCCGTCGCCGCCGATCGCCACCCGCGCGTCGTACGCCTCGTCCCACGCCCGCACCGGCTTGCCCGGCGGGATCGCGTGCGACAGGTCGCGGACGACGGGCTGGCCGCCGTCCGGGCGGAACGACACCAGCCGCAGGGCGGAGAAGGTCGGTGAACCGGCGTCGGTCTCGGACACCAGCGAGACCACGGCGGTGCCGTCCGGCGCGACGGCGACGTCCACACCCTGGTGGTCCAGCGGCGGGATCCACGGCAGCGCCACCTGCCGAACCGTGTGTTCGGCGCAGGACACGTCCTCGCAGAACACGGCGACCAGGTGCGAGCGTCCTTCCGGTTCACCGCCGCGGGCGATCCCGACCACGACCGGCCGGTCGCCGGAACTCGCGACTGCCACGTCGGTCATCCAGTAGCTGACGCGCCCCTGATCGGTGTCCACGATGTCGACGGCGGCGACCGTGGTGCGGCGCCCTTCCGGGCGGTCCACGGCCGGCGCCTCGTCGGCGGAGTCACGCTTCTCCGCCCGTCTCCCCGCGGGCCAGGCGGCACCGTCCGACTTCGGTGCCACATCGAGTTGGTCCGCGCGTGAGTGCACGACTTCGAGCTCGTACTGCTGCGCGACCTCGTCCTCGAACCGCACCTTCCACTGGGCGGTGAGCAACCCGCCGTCGCCGGCGCTCCCGATCGCGGAGCCGCCGGTCAGGCCGGGCATCTCGACGGGGGTGTCGCACGACGCATCCCCACACATCCGCAGACGGCTGGGCGGTGTCGACGGCGTGCTCACGACCGCCGTCCGGCCTCCGACGTCCGCGATGTCGCCGCCGAGCAGGCCGCGCGCATCCGCAGGGGCGGCGTCGTACTGCACGACGCCGATCGGATTGCTCGAGACGATCACCGCGAACACCACCGCCGGGACGAGCACCACGCCCGCTCCGACGAGTCCAGGCCGCGCCCGTCGTCCCCCGGCCACCGGGTCCGTCGTCAGCGGTGACCGGAGCCGACCGCCGTCGTTCCGTGTTGCGGCCCCGCGCACCGCGATCGCGACGACGACCAGCACCAGGCCGGTCACGGCGATGCAGCACCAGGCCACGACGACGCTGCTCCGGAGCGCCGACGGCGGCAACAGGCGCAGCAGCAGCAGGACGCCGACCCCGAGCACCGTCACCAGTGTCGCTCCCCCGACGAGCGCACGACGTGGCGTCGCCGTCGCCTCGTGTCCACCACGGACGATGACCCGACCAGATCCCCAGGCGCGACGGTAGGCCGATCGACGGGGCACACCGGCCACGACCAGCGCCCAGCCGAGCAGCAGCGGCGCCACGATGACGGCACCGACCGCCAGCAGCACGACGATCACGACGGTGCCCCATCCACCTGCCCGCCACCACACAGCGGTGGCCGTCACCACCGCCACCGCCACCAACGCGACGAGAGCGGCCTCGACGACGAGCCGCCAGTGGTGGACCGACCACCGCCAGGCGTCGCGCGGCCCCGCCACCGCATCGTCTGCGGCCGCGAGCACGACCACGGTGGCTGCGGTCACCCCGAAACCGAGCCCGAGCGCCGCGATGACCGCGCCCACGGCGAAGAGGGGCGCAGGCACCCCGGTCCCGTCGAGGGCCGCGAACGCACCGTTCACCAGGGCGACCCGACCACCCGGTACGCCGAGCAACAGCACCACCCCGGCCAGCAACAGCCCGGCAGCGAACGGCACCCCGAAGGCGAACACCGCACGGCCACCGCTCCAGACGATCAGCGGCACGGGTGGTGGGCCGTACTGCCGCCGCACCGCGGTCCCCGTCGATCCGGCGCCTGCGACACCCGTCCCCGGTCGTGCATCATCCATCTGCTCGTCCCCCTCCGACAGCGTCCGCCCATGCTGTCAGGTTCGACGGCACACGTCGAGAAGGTGACATTTCAGCCGTCAGCCCGCCCCGGTGCATGAGCGACCGACCCGAATGGTTTAGCCCAAACCTTACTTTCAACGATATGAAGCTCTACGCTTAACCCATGCAGCCCGAGCCCCTGTTCGCCGTGATCGTCGACCTGGTCGACTCCCGCACGCTCGCGGACCGCTCCGCAGCCCAGCACGACGTCGAGCGCGCGTTCGACAGTACCGCTGACGTCACCGCCCTCGATCCCCTGCGCGCCACCGTCGGCGACGAGTTCCAGGTCATCTACGGCACGCTCACCGACGCGCTGCTGGCGACCACGGCAGCGACCCTCGCGCTCCCCCAGACGGTGCAGATCCGGCTCGGCATCGGCCGCGGACAGGTCCGGACGATCGGTACCGGCGGCGGCGGCCCCCTGCAGGACGGCCCCGGCTGGTGGTCGGCGCGGGACGCCATCAACGAGACCCACCGCCGCGAGGACGGCCGGACCGCGTTCCTCCGGTCCTGGTACCACGACGCGGACGACCGCCACGGAACGACGGAGCGCCTCGTGAACGCCTACTTCCTCGGTCGCGACCACGTCGTCTCGCGGCTCGCACCCCGCGCCCGCCGGATCGCACTCGGGCTCGTGCAGGGCCGGACGCAGGCGCAGATCGCCGCGGACGAGGGGATCAGCCCGTCGGCGGTGTCCCAGACCGTGCAGAAGTCGGGCGTGGCAGCCGTGGTCGAGGGCCTCCGCGTCCTCGGGGACGGGGGCCGCTGATGCTCGCCGGTGTCCTCCTCGCCCTCGTCGGGCTGGCCGACGTCGTCCGAGCACGGACCGGGACGGACGCGGCACCACGGCGCGTGCTGACCACCACCGTGATCGTCCTGCTCTGGGCCGCCGTGACGACGACGGCGGTGCTCGGCCTCGGCCTCGCCGTCTGGTCGGCGCTCGTCACGGTCGTCCTCGCAGCCCTGTGGGTCGCGACCACGATCCCGGTGCGCTCCGGCGGAACCCCCGGCGGTCGGGATCGACCACTCCCCTGGCTCCGCCGCTCGGGGTCCTGGCCGGCCGTCCTGCTCGCGGTCGCCGTCGCCGTGCTGCTGCTCTGGGCGCCGGGCCCGGACGCGCCCGGCTTCGTGGCCGACTGGCACCGCGACGCCGGCCCGACGTTCGTCGGAGCCGTCCCGCTCGCAGCGATCGTCGCCGGCGTCGGCTCGGCGCTGTTCCTGGTCGACTCGGCCAACGTGGTCGTCGCCCAGGCGCTGCCACCGGGGCTGTCGTCCGACGCACGGCCCGACGCGGCGGCAGCGGCCGAGCAGACCCGCCGCAAGCGCTTCGGCTGGCGCCGCACCGCCAAGGCACCCGCGGCCGACGCAGCCGCAGCCGCAGCCGCAGCCGCGGACAGCACGGTCACCCTCAAGGGCGGACGCATGATCGGCCCGATCGAGCGGCTGCTGCTGGCCGGGTTCTCGTTGGCCGGCGCCTTCCCCGTCGTCGCCGCCCTGATCGCCGCGAAGGGGATCGTCCGGTTCCCCGAGATCCGCCGCGAGACGACCGGGTACCAGGCCGAGTACTTCCTGATCGGCAGCCTGGTGAGCTGGGCGATGGCCTTCTCCGCCGCCGGCATGTGCTGGTTGCTGGCACTGGGCTGACGAACGCACCCGGCCCCCGATGTCCGCAGGTACGCTCTCCTGCGTGAACGGTGTCGGAGTCGGTGTGCTCGACGAAGCCGGGCGGCTCCGCCTGCTCGGTGCAGGTGTGACGGGTGCCGCCTTCGCCGTCGTGCTGGTCATGCTGGTCCTGTCGTCGTGGACCGAGGCGACGACCACCGTCCTGGTCTCGGTCGGCATCCCGACCGCGACGGCCGGAGCCGCGATCGCCGTCGTCCTGCAGCGCCGAGCCTGGCGCGCCGAGGGCGGCTACGAACGGTCGATCGTCGTCCGCGAGTGGATCGCCGACGGCCAGGTGCCCGCCGGGGTGCCGGCAGACCAGTGGATCCCGCTCGTGCAGGCCCAGGCCGACCGCGAAGGCGCCGGCTGGGGCAAGGTCGTCCTCGGCGTGCTGTGGATCGCGATGACGTGGTCGATGCGCGACCAGCACGGCACGCTCATCACGACGATGCTCATCGTGCTCTGGAGCGCGATGGCCCTGTGGGCGGCCGTCTGGGTCATCCCCCGTGCCCGGGCAGCGCGAGCGCTCCTGCGTCGCGGCGTCTCCACGATCGGCTGAACCCCGCTCGGCTGAACCCCGCTCGTGCGCGCCTGACTACGCTCGGACCCATGCAGAGTCGCACCCTCGGCCGCACCGGCCGCTCCGTCTCCCCCATCGGCCTCGGCACCTGGCAGTTCGGCGGTGACTGGGGTCCGGTCTCCGAAGCCGACGCGAACGCCGTCATGGACGCATCCGTCGAGTCGGGCGTCACCCTGTTCGACACCGCCGACGTCTACGGTGACGGCCGGAGCGAGCAGCTCATCGGCGCGTGGCGTGCCGCGAACCCCGACGTGCCGCTGACGATCACCACGAAGATGGGCCGTCGCGCCGACCAGGTCCCCGAGAACTACGTCGCCGCGAACTTCCGCGAGTGGGTCGACCGCTCCCGCCGGAACCTCGGTCAGGACACGCTCGACCTCGTGCAGCTGCACTGCCCGCCGACCCCGGTCTACGAGGACGACGCCGTCTACGACGCCCTCGACGCCCTGGTCGCCGACGGCTCGGTCGCCGCCTACGGCGTCAGCGTCGAGACCGCCGACCAGGCGCTCACCGCGATCGCCCGGCCCGGCGTCGCGAGCGTCCAGATCATCCTCAACGCGTTCCGGCTCAAGCCGCTCGACCGCGTGCTGCCGGCCGCTCTGGAGGCAGGGGTCGGCATCCTCGCGCGCGTCCCGTTGGCCTCGGGGCTGCTCTCCGGCAAGTACACGACCGACACGTCGTTCGCCGAGGGCGACCACCGCAACTACAACCGCCACGGCGAGGCCTTCGACCAGGGCGAGACCTTCAGCGGCGTCGACTACGACGACGGCGTGCGCGCCGCCCAGACCTTCGCGGCGTCCCTGCCGGACGCCGTCTCCGTCCCGCAGGCAGCGCTCGCGTGGATCATCGCGCAGGACGGCGTGACGGCGGCGATCCCGGGCGCGCGCAACCCGGAGCAGGCGCGTTCGAACGCCGCTGCCGGCGACCTGCCGCCGATCGAGGGACTCGACGCCACCGTCCGCGACCTGTACGACACGTGGTTCCGCGCGAGCGTCCACGACCGCTGGTGAACCTGCGGAGCGTCGCGGTCGCGGTGGCCGCACTCCTGCTGCTGTCCGGGTGCGCGGCGCCCGGAGCGGTGACCACCCGTGACGCTCCGCCGTGGCCACGCCCGACGGACCTGACGGCCCGCGCGGAGTCCGCCGGGCTGCACAACGTCTGGGGCGAACGGCTGGCCGAGCACGTGCACTCGCACCTGACGATCCTGGACGGCGACGAACCGGTGACCGTCCCGGCGAACATCGGTCACTCCGACGACCGCGAGTTCGCCGCCGAGATCCACACGCACGACACCTCGGGCATCGTGCACGTCGAGTCCCCGACGAAGCAGACGTTCACGCTCGGGCAGTTCTTCGACGAGTGGGGTGTCTCGCTCGGCCCGGAGCACGTCGGTGGCCTGCGCGGCGAACTGACCGTGTGGGTCGACGGGCACCGACGGATCGGCAACCCGCGCTCGATCGAGCTGACGGACCTGCGGCAGGTCGTCCTCATCGTCACGACCGTGGGCGAGGTCCCCCGCCTGCCGGCTCCCTTCGACTGGCCGCCGCAGTACGACTAGCGCCGGAACCGGCTCGCTTCAGGCCTCCTTCGCAGCGACCCACGACAGGTCGAGGTCCCACTGCTCGACCGAGCCGGCCGGCAGCTGCCACACGTACTCGTTCTTGAGCTTCTTGCCGTCCTCACGGAACGGCCCCGTCCGGTACGGGTAGAACGCGACCGTCGGCAGTGTGCCGGGCGGGGCCGTGCGGATCGCGTTCGAGAAGTCCTTGTTCAACCGGCGGAGCTCGGCGATCACGGCGCCGCGAGCGGCATCGGCGTCGAACCCACCGGCGCCCGAGGCGAGCTGGAACGCGATGTGCAGCTGCCGGTCCCCGTGGTCGTCCTCGTAGCTGATCAGCCGGTGGTTCTCGACGGCTTCGAGCAGCTCCGGGTCGCCGTACACGACGTCCCGCACCACGTCGGGCGCGACGACGGCCCCGTTGTAGTCGACGGACAGGTCGGACCGGCCGTAGTGGAACAGCAGCGGCAGGTCGAGCTCGGCCTCGGCGGCGAGCGCCGCGTGCCCCGTCGCCCGCAGCACGGAGCGGAGTTCCTTCATCCGCACCACGTGTCCGCGGTCGTGGATGTTGTACCGGATGCGGGGGCTGATGTTCTCGGAGCGGGCGATCGTCACCACGAGTTCGCCGAGGTCGTTCGTCTCGATCAGGTAGCCGAACGGGTTGAACTGGAACACCATCGGGAGCACCCCGTACTCGCCCTGCTTGGTCAGGGCGGCGGAGAGTTCCGGTGAGGCGGCGATCGCCCGGCGGAGCTGCACGCTGAACGGTGTCTCGATGCCGAGGTTGATCTCGAGGTCGCTCGCCCCGTAGGAGCCGAGGACGGCCTGCGCGTACTGCTCGATGTGGGCGCGCATGTTCTCGCTGATGCCCTCGCCCCCGAACGCGGCGACGATCGTGTACTGGCTCCAGTCGAGCCGGTCGTCCTCGAACAGGGCCTTCAGGAACGGTGGGTAGCTGCAGATGATGTAGGTGAAGTCGGTGCCGAACTCGCGCATCGTCTGCACGATCTTGTCGCGGTCCGGGCCGATCGACTTGATCATGGAGGACTCGGTGAGCGAGGCGGTGACGTTCATCCCGGTGGCCCAGGCCCCGAGCGAGAAGGCGTTGAGCACGAACGGCTGTTTGGACAGGTCCTTCGCGGTGCGGGAGAACCCGAGCTGCAGCAGCTGTCGGGTGGCCTGGCGTTCGTCGGGGCCGCGCACCCAGCTGGTCGGGGTGCCGCTCGATCCGCTGGACTCGTCGACGACGACGCCGCGTCGGGGCAGGCGTCCGTCGATGCAGCGTTCGGGGATGCTCCAGCGCTTGACGTAGGAGTCCTTGTCCATCTCGGGCAGTCCGGAGATCGCCGCGGCGATCCCGCCGCGGGTGTCGAGCCTGGAGGCGCGTCCGGACTCCGCCAGGAACGCGCGGTAGGCGGGGACCCGCTTGGCGGCCCGTTCGGCGGTCCGCCAGGCGCGCCAGCGTCCGAGGGTCCAGCGGAGCGGCTCGATGCCGGGCGTGAGCAGGAGCTTGTGGGTGCCGACGCGGGGCATGAACAGTGCGACGAAGGTCTCGACCACCCACACCACCGTGAACACCGCTGCGCGCTTCACCGGGTCCCCCCGACGGTCATCGCTGCTGCGGGGCGGCGGTGTGCCAGGGGTGGTGGGTCGCTGTGTCCGAAGCGGAACAGCATCCAGGCCATCCGCCCGTCGGACTCGTCGACGCCCGCGCGTTCCACGAACGCGGCGTGTGACCGCGGGTTGGTGATCACGGTGCCGAAGGGGTGCATCGCGATGCCGCGTGCGGAGAACTCGAGCCAGATGCGCATGAAGACCCGGCCGGCCTCGACGTACTCGGCCGGGGTGCTGAACGGTCCTTCGAGCCAGGCGAGCTGTCGGACGCCCCGCATGGTGGACAGGTACACCCTGCGGAAGACCCCGCCGATGCCCGGTGCCTGCCAGAGTCCGCGGTGCTCCATGGCGAACCGGAGCACCGGGCCGGGCATGAGCATCGTCTCGGCGGACAGTCCGTCGCCGGTGGCCGCTGCCTGTCGCTTCGAGAACCGCAGCCAGTGCAGGATCTCGTCGTGCACGGCGTCGTGCTGCAGGTCGTCGAACAGGGTCTCCTGGTTGACGCGGACGATCTCGTCGACGGTGGCACGGTCGTCGGTGGTGCGGAAGCGTTGCCCGGCCGCCGAGGCGATGGCGGCTGCGGCCTCGATCGCGGTGGCGTCCACCAGGGTCGAGTCGTAGGGCCTGCGTGAGGTGCGCCGGGCGAGGAAGCCGGCCAGGGCCTCCCGGTCGTCGGCGGTGACCACGTGCGGACGCAACGTCACGGTGCCCAGCCGGTGCAGGTGGTCCTCGGCACCAGCGCCGAGCCGACCGAAGTCCATCTCGGCGTGGTCGAGCTGTTCCTGCACGGTGAACCCGTGCGCCCGTGCCACCACGTCGAGCCCGGCCAGGAACACCCCGGCGCAGACGTGCCCGAACGGGATGCCGAACGATTCCGCCGGCAGCCCCCGTCGCAGGTCGTAGAACACGGTCGCGGTGTGGTCGTCCTCGACGCGCACGACGATCGGTTGCGAGTTGTGCGGCGACGGGTAGTGCCGCGCGTCCTCGATGATGCCCGTCCACGGTGATGCCATCGTTCCCCCTCGGTGGTCCCTGGCGACGATCATACGAACCCCTGCCGTCCGCCATGCCCGTCGGGGCATGCACGGTGGAGGACTCCTGCGTACCCTGCTCCTCGTGCAGACCATCCGGACCGGGACCGACCTCGCCGCGGTCGAGGACGTCGTCGACGCCGTCGCGGCCCACGGCGAGCGGTACCTGGACCGCGTGTTCACCGTCCGGGAGCGCGCCGACACCGGTGACGACCCGGAGCGCCTGGCGGCTCGGTTCGCCGGCAAGGAGGCCGTGGTGAAGCTGCTCCGGCCGGCCCCGGACCAGGCGATCCCGCTGCGTGACGTCGCCGTCGTGCTCGACGCCGCCGGCGCCCCCACGGTCACGCTCTCCGGGGCGGCGGCAGCGCTGGCGGAGTCGATCGGGTGCGGCCCGATCGCGATCTCGCTGGCGCACGAACGGGGGCTTGCGGTGGCGACGGCGGTGGCCCTTTCCGAGTGGTGACCCGGGGCGCGTGACAGGGGTGCGGTTTCCCGCATCCGCACGGCGGTTTCCCGAGGGCTGTTCCTCCTTATGGTTGCCGTCATGGAACAGGACCCGAACCCCTCCAGCGCCACCGCGACGATCGCCGGACCGGCCACCGACCAGGCTGTCCGCCGCGCCCTCGCCGAGCACGGCCGGCTGACGGTCGACGCGTGGGACGTCGCGCCGATCGCCGACCTCTACGTCCTCGGCCTGACCTCGCACGCGACCGTCAACGTGATGCTCGCGGTGGAGTCCGAGCTCGACGTCGAGTTCCCCGACTCCGTGCTCAACCGGTCCACCTTCGCCAGCGTCGAGTCGATCACCGCCGCCGCGGAGCTCGCCGCGGAGCTCGCCTCGTGACCCTGGTCCTGCCGGCACCGTCGGTCGTCGACCGGTTCGACGAGCGTGCGAGCGCGGTGGCCGAGGTCGCCGCGCAGTTCGCCGACGAGGTCGACCGCGACGCCCGGCCCCCGCGTGAGGCCATCGCCGCGATGCGGGAGTACGGCCTGCTCGCGGCAGCGGTGCCGACCGAGCACGGTGGCGAGGGCGCCTCCGTGGCCGAGCTCTCGGCGATCGCGACCGAGCTCGGCCGGGCCTGTGCCGCGACCGGCATGGTGTTCGCGATGCACCAGGGCCAGGTCATGGCGCTCTGGCGGCACGGCGGCGACGGTGCCGGCGTGCTCGAGACCATCGAGGCCGTCCGGGGCGGGGCACTCGTCGCGTCGGCAACGAGCGAGCGCGGCGTCGGCGGCGACGCCCGGCGTTCCACCTGCTCCATCGAGCCGACCGACGACGGCCGGATCCGCCTGCGCAAGGACGCGCCGGTGATCTCCTACGCCACCGAGGCCGACGCGGTGTTCGTCACCGCGCGACGCGACCCGGACGCCCCGGCGTCGGACCAGCGACTGCTCATCTGCCGCACCGACACGATGGTCCTGTCGCAGACGTCGACCTGGGACACCTTGGGGCTCCGCGGCACCTGCAGCAACGGGTGGATCCTCGACACCGAGACGACGACCGACCGGGTGTTCCGCGACGACTACGCCGCGATCTCCGCCCAGACCGTCCTGCCGGTGTCGCACGTGCTGTGGGCCTCGGTCTGGCTCGGCATCGCCGTGTCGTCCGCCGAACGTGCCCGCAGCGCCGTCCGCAAGCAGGCCCGGGCAGCCGTCGGCACGACCCCGCCCGGTGCCCTCCGGCTCGCCGAGCTCCTGGTCGACCTGCAGGCGCTGGCCGACTCGGTGCGCCACGCCGCCGAACGGTTCGACGCCGCCGCCGACGACCCGGACGTGCTGGCCTCGAGCGCGTACGCCCTCGCCGCGAACGCCCTGAAGATCGGTGCGTCCGAGCGCGTCACCGACATCGTCACGAAGGCGCTGCGCATCGTCGGGATCGCCGGCTACGCCGCATCGGGTCCGATGAGCATCGCCCGCCACCTCCGAGACGCCCACGGTGCCGCCGTCATGGTGAGCAACGACCGTCTCCTGGGGAACGACGCCGACCTGGCCATCATGACGGGAGTGATCCTGTGACCACCACGGACACCACCACGCACACCACCGACGCCTCCACCGCGGACACCGCGGACACCGCCGGCACGGACACCGCCACGGCGCTCGACGCCGCCCGCGCCGCCCTCCGCGCCCGCCTGCTCACCGACGGCGTGCTCCTCGACCTCGGCACGCCCGGCCTCTACGGCCGCACCGGGGTGTTCGAGCGCGTCTCCGCCGCGGTCGACGCCGCAGCGGTCCGCAGCCAGCAGCACCTCGGCGCCGAGGTCCTGCGTTTCCCGCCGGTCGAGCCGCTCGCGTCGTTCGAGCGCACCGACTACATCGCGTCGTTCCCGGACCTCGCCGCGTCGATCTCCGGGTTCACCGGCGACGACCGCACCCACCGCGCGCTGCTCGCCGCCCGCGAGCGCGGGGAGCGCTGGGAGGGCTTCCTCGAGCCGGCCGACCTCATGCTCACCCCCGCTGTCTGCCACCCCGTCTACGGCCTCATCGGCGACACCGTGCCGCAGCAGGGCCGGTTCCTCGACGTCCTGGGCGACTCCTTCCGCCGGGAGCCCTCGCTCGACCCGATGCGCCTGCAGGCCTTCCACATGCACGAGTTCGTGCACGTCGGCACCCCCGCGTCCGCAGCGGCCCACCGCGACGGCAGCATCCCGGTGATGCGCGCCCTGCTCGAGTCGTTCGGGCTCGAGATCGACGTCGTCCCCGCCAACGACCCCTTCTTCGGCCGCGTCGGGCAGATGCTCGCCCGCAACCAGGTCGAGCAGGCCCTGAAGTTCGAGTTCGTGACGAAGGTCTACGGCGCCGACCACGACGCCACCGCGATCAGCTCCGCGAACCTGCACGAGGACCACTTCGGTACCTCGTTCGGCCTGCGCACCGAGGACGGGCAGGTGGCGCACAGCGCCTGCATCGCGTTCGGCCTGGAACGCATCACCATCGCCCTGTTCGCCGCCCACGGCACGGACCTCGACGCCTGGCCGGCGTCCGCCAGCGCCGCCCTGGCACTGTGACCACGCTGCACGGCTGGTCCGGATCGCCGGCGATCCGCGCCGCGGTCCAGCTCCCCGCCGCCGCGCGCGCCGGTGTCGTCATCTGCCCGCCGCTCGGGCAGGAGGGCGTCATCGCGTACCGCACGCTCCGCCTGCTGGCCGACCGTCTGGAGGCCCGTGGCATCGCCTCGGTGCGCTACGACCCGTCCGGACGTGGTGACGGCGCACCCGACACCACGTCCGACGCGCAGGTCCGGTCCGCGCGCCACGCCGCTGCGCTGCTCCGGTCGACGGGCATCCGGGACGTCGCGTTCGTCGGGCTGGCGTCCGCCGCACTCGTCGCCGCCGCTGCCGCCCAGACGACCGACGGCCTGCTCGTCTGGGACGCCCCGGCGTCCGGCAGGGGCTGGCTCCGCCGACAGCGTGCCCTGGCGACGATCACCATCGGGGCCGATCGGGTCGTCGACGGTGTCGAGAGCCTCATCGGCATCGAGGTCGACACCGACGAGGCCGCCGCACTGTCCGCCCTGGCGTTCGCTCCGCGCACCGGACCGACCGTCGCCCTCGTCCGTCCGGGTACCCGTGCGCCGAAGCCCCTCGGTGGCGTCGAGGTGACCGAGGTCACCGGCAGCCCGGAGCTGCTCGACGGCACGAGCATCCACGCCCGGATCCCCGGCACCGCCATCGACACCGCCGTCGCCTGGCTCGGTGCCTGGGCACCCACCGCTGCGGCACCCGTCGCCCCGCCCGAGCTCGACGAGGTCCTCGACGTGGACGGCCGCGTCTCGGAACGGATCGTCCGCCTGGGCCCCGAGCGGCTGTTCGCCGTCGAGACCGTGTCGTCCGCGCAGCACCACGACGCCCCGCTCGTCGTCCTGCACAACGGCGCCGCGGAGCACCGCGTCGGCGCCACCGACTACCAGGTCGGACTCGCTCGGGCCCTGGCACGCGACGGCGCTCGGGTGGTCCGCGTCGACCGCCGCGGCACGGGCGAGAGCAGCGCCGTGCACGAGGACGAGCGCAGCTTCCTGTTCGCCCAGGAGTGGGTCGAGGACCAGTCCGCCGTCGTCACCGCCCTCGGCGAACCCTCGGACCGTCTGGTGCTCGTCGGCATGTGCGCCGGTGCCTGGCTCGCGGGCCGCTCGGCCGAGGAGGCCCCACGCCTCGTGGTCGAGATCAGCCCGAACGACTACCGGCGGCATCCCGCGGCCCCCGGGAGCTACGAGGACGCCGTCCGCGCGATCGACGCCCCCTCACCGACGCGACTCTGGATCCGGCACCGCTACAACGCCCTGGTGCCGAAGGCCCTCCGCGACCGCATCGCCCGACGCGACCGGGTCGGCGGCGTCGTCGAGCACGTGCGCCCCCTCGTCGAGCACGGCACCGACGTGGTCGTGATCGTGGCCCCGGACGACGCCGCACTGTTCGACCGTCTCGGCGGGCAGAAGGCCGTGCGTCGCTACACCGGCACCGGCCGCCGTGGCGCCCTGTCGGTCGTGCGGGTCGAGGCCGGCGACCACTCGCTGTTCTCGCCCGTGATGCGGCAGGCGGTGCAGGCCGAGGTGCGCTCCCGCGTCGCGGCGACGTTCCCCGTGCCCGCCTGACGGCTGCCGACCGTGCGGCAGGCCGGCGTGCAGGAGCTCAGACGAACCCGAGCTCGTGCGCGACCGCGTCGGGACGCTCGACGTGGGCGAAGTGCCCGCACGCCTCCAGCAGCACCGTGCGGGTCTGCGGCACGAGCGCCCGCAGTGCGGCCAGGTCCGAGACGCGAGCGAACACGTCGTCGCGGCCCGCGATCGCCGTCACCGGGCAGGTGATCGCGCGCCACCGGTCGACGTCGTACGCCGCCGCCGACCGTGCCGCCTCGGTGAACTGCTCCGGCCGGAGCTCGTCCACGAAGGCTGCCAGGACGCTCGGGTCCAGGCGTCGCACGTGCGTGAACACCGGCGCCGCGACGAGTGGCAGCAGGCCGATCCGGGCGATCCCCCGGAGCAGCGGACGAGCGGCGCCACCGGTCACCGTCAGGCCGGCTCGCAGCAAGGTGAACGCCGGCAGGGTGCCGAGCGCCCGGACGGGGTGCCGAGCTGCACCGGCCGTCGCGACCGTCGTGCCGGACACCAGCGCGAGCGACCGGACCCGCTCGGGCGCCACCACGGCCAGGTGCAACCCGACGAACGCGCCCATGGAGTGCCCGACGACGTCGACCGCACCGAGGTCCAGTGCTCCGAGGACCGCGGTCACGGCAGCCGTGACGGCGTCGAGCCCGAACGGACCGTCGGGGGCCGGCGAGGACCCCCAGCCGGGCAGGTCGACGAGCACCAGTCCGCGGGCACCGATGCCGTCCGCGGCGCGCAGCAGCGGGGTCCACGTCGACCAGGAGCCGGCGATGCCGTGCAGCAGCAGGAGCGGGTCCGGGCCGACGCGGTGGTGCACCACGACGGGGCCGGTCGGGGTGTCGACGACCGTGCGGGTCAGGCCCCAGGCGCCGGGCGTGACGCGCACCGGGTACGGGGCGTAGCCGTCGGAGGCGACCCCACGACCACGCGCGTCGGTGTCCATGGCGTGCACCGGGCCTCCTGTCCGACCGTCGACGCGGATGCGTCCGTCAGCAGGGATTCGGAACGCTAGCCGACGGGGACGGGTGCCGAGCAGGCGGCGAGCCGGTCGAGGGCCGCCTTGTACTCGGCGACGTCGCGCTGCAGGCCGGGCTCGGTGATGATCGAGGCCTTGATGCGGCCCTGCACGTCGATGACGAAGGTCGCGCGGGTGGCGAAGCCCTTGTGCTCGAGGAACACGCCGTACTCCTTCGAGACCGCGCCGTGCGGCCAGAAGTCGGCGAGCAGTTCGAAGTCGTAGCCGTTCGTCTCGGCGAACGACCGCAGCGTCGCCTTCGAGTCGACCGAGATGCCGAGGAGCTCGATGCGCTGGTCCTGGAACATCGTGATGTTGTCCTGCAGGGTGCAGAGCTCGTTCGTGCACCCGGACGAGAACGCCAGCGGGAAGAAGACGAGTGCGACCGGGCGGTTGCCGCGGAAGTCGCTGAGTCGGACGTGCTCACCGAACTGGTTCGGGAGCTCGAAGTCCGGCGCGAGTGAGCCGATCTCCAGTGCCATCGCTACGTGTGCTTCTTCCTCGGGCGTGGGGTGTGCCCGTCGGGTCCGTGCGCCGCGGATCGCGTGTGCACGATCGGCCATGCTACGCCGACGACACGCGAATGCAAGCACCCGTCCACCTGCACGTCACCATCAGCATCAGCGTCGGTCCTGGGGCCTAGAGTGGACGGGGCCCCAGCCGGTCGCGACCCGACCACCGGAGCCACCATGTCCACCACCACGAGAACGAACGAGGTCAAGGGTGACGGTGAACGACCAGGACCCGTACAGCACCGGGGCGAACGACCAGGATCCGCAGGAGACCGCCGAATGGCGTGAGTCCCTGGACGGGCTGGTCCAGACCCACGGACACCAGCGCGGTCGCGAGATCATGCTGAGCCTGCTCAAGCGGTCCAAGGAACTGCACCTCGGTGTGCCGATGGTCCCGACGACGGACTACGTGAACACCATCGCGCCGGAGAACGAGCCGGAGTTCCCCGGCGACGAAGAGCTGGAGCGCCGGTACCGCCGCTGGATCCGCTGGAACGCGGCCATCACGGTGCACCGCGCGCAGCGTCCGGGCATCGCGGTCGGCGGGCACATCTCGACGTACGCGTCGAGCGCCGCGATGTACGAGGTCGGCTACAACCACTTCTTCCGCGCGCAGGACCACCCCTCCGGTGGCGACCAGGTCTTCTTCCAGGGCCACGCCTCCCCCGGCATGTACGCCCGCGCCTACATGGAAGGGCGCCTGTCCGAGGACCAGCTCGACGGGTTCCGGCAGGAGAAGTCGCACGCCGGCGGCGGCCTGTCGTCGTACCCGCACCCGCGCCTCATGCCGCACTTCTGGCAGTTCCCGACCGTGTCGATGGGCATCGGCCCGATCAACGCGATCTACCAGGCGCAGCAGGCCAAGTACCTGTCGAACCGCGGCATCAAGGACGCCATGGACCAGCAGGTCTGGGCGTTCCTGGGTGACGGCGAGATGGACGAGGTCGAGTCCCGCGGCCAGCTCCAGGTCGCTGCGAACGACGGCCTCGACAACCTGAACTTCGTCATCAACTGCAACCTGCAGCGACTCGACGGTCCGGTCCGTGGCAACGGCAAGATCATCCAGGAGCTCGAGGCGTTCTTCCGCGGTGCGGGCTGGAACGTCATCAAGGTCGTCTGGGGCCGCGAGTGGGACGACCTGCTCGCCCGCGACACCGAGGGGGCGCTGCTCAACCTGATGAACCAGACGCCGGACGGCGACTACCAGACGTACAAGGCCGAGAACGGTGCCTACGTGCGCGAGAACTTCTTCGGGCGCGACCCGAAGGCGCTCGAGCTCGTCCAGGACTACACCGACGACCAGATCTGGAACCTCAAGCGCGGTGGCCACGACTACCGCAAGGTCTACGCCGCGTTCAAGGCCGCGACCGAGCACAAGGGCCAGCCGACCGTCATCCTGGCGAAGACGGTCAAGGGCTACGGCCTCGGCCCGAGCTTCGAGGGCCGCAACGCGACCCACCAGATGAAGAAGCTCACGCTCGACAACCTCAAGCAGTTCCGCGACGAGATGCGCATCCCGATCTCCGACGCGCAGCTGGAAGAGAACCCCTACACGCCGCCGTACTACCACCCGGGCAACGACGACGAGGCGATCCAGTACATGCACGAGCGCCGTCGCGCGCTCGGTGGCTACGTGCCGGAACGTCGCACGAAGTACACGCAGTTCACGCTGCCGGACGACTCGAAGTACCAGGTCGTGAAGAAGGGCTCCGGCAAGCAGGAGGTCGCCACCACCATGGCGTTCGCCCGCCTGCTGAAGGACCTGCTGCGCTCGCCCGACTTCGGCGACCGCGTGGTCCCGATCATCCCGGACGAAGCACGCACGTTCGGCATGGACGCCTACTTCCCGTCGGCGAAGATCTACAACCCGAACGGCCAGCACTACACGTCCGTCGACCGCGAACTCCTCCTCGCCTACAAGGAGAGCCCGCAGGGCCAGATCATCCACGTCGGCATCAACGAGGCGGGCGCCCTGGCGGCGTTCACCGCGGTCGGTACCTCGTACTCGACGCAGGGCGAGCCGCTCATCCCGGTCTACGTCTTCTACTCGATGTTCGGGTTCCAGCGCACCGGCGACGCCATCTGGGCCGCCGGCGACCAGATGACCCGTGGCTTCATGATCGGCGCGACCGCCGGCCGCACCACGCTGACGGGCGAAGGCCTGCAGCACGCGGACGGCCACTCGCCGCTCCTCGCCACGACGAACCCGGCCGTCGTCTCGTACGACCCGGCGTACGGCTACGAGATCGGCCACATCGTCAAGGCCGGCCTCGACCGCATGTACGGCACGAACGAGGACGGCTCGCCGAAGCACGCCGACCCGAACGTCATGTACTACCTGACGGTCTACAACGAGCCGCTGGTGCAGCCGGCCGAGCCCGAGGGCGTCGACGTCGAGGGCATCCTCAAGGGCATGTACCTGCTCAAGCCGAGCGAGCACGACGGCCCGAAGGCCCAGCTGCTCGCGTCCGGTGTCGCCGTGCCGTGGATCCTCGAGGCGCAGCAGCTCCTCGCCGAGGACTGGGGCGTGTCGGCCGACGTGTGGAGCGTCACGAGCTGGGGTGAGCTGTACCGCGACGGTGTGGCCGCCGAGCAGCAGGCGTTCCTCAACCCGAACGAGCCGGCCCGCACGCCGTTCGTCACCGAGCGTCTGCTCGGCACCGAAGGACCGGTCGTCGCCGTGAGCGACTTCATGCACCTGGTGCAGGAGCAGATCCGTCCGTTCGTGCCGACCGACTACGCCACCCTCGGTGCCGACGGCTTCGGTTTCTCGGACACCCGTCCGGCCGCTCGCCGCTTCTTCCACATCGACGGCCCCTCGGTCGTCGTGCGGACGCTGCAGCAGCTCGCCCGCCAGGGCAAGGTCGACGGCGCGCTCGTCCAGCAGGCGATCGACAAGTACCGCCTGCACGACGTGACCGCCGGCACCACCGGCAGCGCGGGCGGCGAGAGCTGATCACCCCGTGACGACGGTCCGCCCGGACCACGAGAGCCAGGAGAGCGCGCGTGAGCGTGCGCTCTCCTGGCTCCGTCAGGTGTCCGGAGAACTCTCCACCGCGACCATCAAGCGGCTCGAGGAAACCCTCCCCTGGTACAGCGAGATGCCACCGGGGCGCCGCTCCGCCGTGGGCCTCGTCGCCCAGGCCGGCATCACGTCGTTCATCAGCTGGCTCGAGGGCACTGCGTCGACGCCGTGGATCGCCGCGGCCGACGTCTTCGGGTCCGCCCCACGGGAGCTCCTGCGCTCGGTGAGCCTGCAGCAGACCCTGCAGCTCATCCGCGTCGTCGTCACCGTGGTCGAGGAACGCGCCGCCGACGACGAGATGCTGCAGGAGGCGATCCTCAAGTACTCCCGTGACATCGCGTTCGCGGCCGCCGACGTCTACGCCCGCGCGGCCGAGGCCCGGGGCCTGTGGGACGCCCGGCTCGAAGCCCTCGTGGTCGACTCGATCCTCTCGGGCGAGTACGACGACGAACTGCCGTCCCGCATCGCCGCCCTCGGGTGGCACGGGCACGGCGAGGTCGCGGTGCTCGTCGGCACCGCGCCGAAGCAGCTCGAGGTCGACCAGGTCCGTCGCACCGCACGGCACATGGACGCCGACGTGCTCGTCGGGGTCCAGGGATCGCGGCTCGTCGTGGTCATCGGTCGCGCCACCCCGCGTGACGACGTGCCCGAGGGCGAGGAGCCCGTCTCCTTCACGACCATCGCGCAGGCCCTCGAACCGCTGTTCGGCGACGGCCACCTGGTCCTCGGCAACGAGGTCCCCGGGGTCGTCGACGCCTCGACCAGCGCGAAGGCCGCCTTGGCCGGGTTCGCCGTCGCGCGTGCCTGGCGCGGTGTCCCCCGTCCGGCCCTCGCCGACGACCTGCTCCCTGAGCGCGCCCTGGCCGGTGACCCGCTGGCCCGCTCGGCCCTGGTCCAGCGCATCTACGTCCCGCTCAAGGACCAGTCGACCGAGCTCCTGCAGACGCTGTGGTGCTACCTGGACACCGGCCGCTCGCTCGAGGCCACCGCCAGGGAGCTCTTCGTGCACCCGAACACCGTGCGCTACCGCCTGCGCCGCGTCGCCGACATCATCGGCTGGGACGCCACGAACGCCCGGGACGCCCTGATCGTGCAGTCGGCGCTCATCCTCGGCGCGATGTCGGAGTCCGCGACCGGCCGTCGCCGCATCACACCCCGACGCTGACGCGCCGGGGCGTAGAGAACCGACAATGTCCCACCGGGATTCGTGTGGGAAGTCCACACGTGCCCTGTGGGGCGAGAACGCGAGGATTGTCCGGTGATCGTCGTCGTCGCGCCCGGACAGGGCTCCCAGACCCCCGGCTTCCTCGCCCCCTGGCTCGAGGACGCCACCGTTCGTGAACGCGTCGGGCAATGGTCGGAGTCGATCGGCGTCGACCTCGCCGAGCACGGCACGAACTCCGACGCGGACACCATCAAGGACACCGCGCTCGCACAGCCCCTCATCGTGGCCGCCGGCCTGGTGACCGCCGACGCACTGCTCGCCGAGGGCCGTCGTGCCCTGGTGGGCGGGGTCGCCGGACACTCGGTGGGCGAGTTCACCGCCGCCGCGGTCGCCGGGATCCTCGAGCCGACCGACGCCGTCGCCCTGGTCGCCGAGCGCGGCCGGGCCATGGCCGACGCCGCAGCGCTCGAACCGACCTCGATGGCCGCCGTCCTCGGTGGCGACGCCGATGCGGTCGCCGCCGCCCTCGCCGAGCACGGCCTGGTGCCCGCGAACCACAACGGTGGCGGCCAGACCGTCGTCGCCGGCGCCGCGGACGCCATCGCCGCCCTCGCCGCAGCCCCGCCCGCCAAGGCCCGGGTCATCCCCCTCGCCGTCGCCGGCGCGTTCCACACCCGCTACATGGCGCCCGCCGTCGAGCGGGTCGCACCGGTGGCGGCCTCCGCTGCCGTGCAGGACCCGACCCTGCCGATCTGGACCAACGCCGACGGCTCCCGGGTGGACGACGGCCGACGCTTCGTCGACCTGATGGTCCAGCAGATCGCGAACCCCGTGCACTGGGACGCGGTCATGGAGTCCTTCTCCGCCGCCGGCGTGACCGGCATCATCGAGCTCGCACCCGCCGGTGCCCTCGTCGGCCTGGCGAAGCGCGGCCTCCGCGGCACGCCGACCGTCGCCATCAAGACCCCCGACGACCTGCCTGCAGCGATCGACCTGCTGCAGCGCGCGGGCCAGGAAGCAGACGCAACCGCATGACCGACCCGACCACCCCGACGGACGCCCCCACGGGCCTCCCGACCGGATCCGCGCGCCCGCTGCTCCAGCAGCGCCGCGGCCACGAGTTCACCCGGATCCTGGCGTTCGGCGCCGCCCGCGGCGAGAACGTCGTGCCGAACGACGACCTCGTCGGCCCGATCGACTCGTCCGACGAGTGGATCCGCCAGCGCACCGGCATCATCACCCGCAAGCGTGCCGGCGAGGACGTCGAAGCCGTCGACCTCGCCGAGACCGCCGCACGCGAGGCGATCGAGAAGGCCGGCATCGAGCCGTCCCAGATCGGCGTCGTGCTCGTGAGCACCGTCACGCACACCGTCGCCACCCCGTCGATGGCGTCGCTGCTCGCCGAACGCATCGGTGCCACCCCGGCCGCCGCGTACGACATCAGCGCCGCCTGCGCCGGGTACGCCTACGGCATCGCCCAGGCCGACTCGTTCATCAAGTCCGGGCTCGCCGACCACGTGCTGGTCGTCGGGGCCGAGAAGCTCAGCGACGTCGTCGACCCGACCGACCGCTCGATCTCGTTCCTGCTCGGGGACGGTGCCGGCGCCGCCGTGATCGGCCCGAGCGACTTCCCGGGCATCGCCCCCACCATCTGGGGCTCGGACGGCTCGAAGTGGGACGCCATCGGCATGACCGCGACCTACAACGAGTGGGAGGCCGGTGCACCCCGCCCGACCATGCGCCAGGCCGGCCAGACGGTGTTCCGCTGGGCCGTCTGGGAGATGGTCAAGGTCGCCCGACAGGCGCTCGAGACCGCCGGGGTCCGCCCCGAGGACCTCGCAGCCTTCGTGCCGCACCAGGCGAACATCCGCATCATCGACGAGTTCGCCAAGCAGCTCGGCCTGCCCGAGACGGTGACGATCGCCCGCGACATCACCACCACCGGCAACACCTCCGCCGCGAGCATCCCGCTCGCCACGCACCGCCTGCTCGAGGAGCACCCGGACCTGTCGGGCGGTCTCGCCCTGCAGATCGGCTTCGGCGCTGGACTCGTGTTCGGCGCCCAGGTGGTCGTCCTCCCCTGATCCCACCCCGGTCGCGCACCCGCGCGACCGGTCCCCATCCCGACGAGCCTCCGCGCACCCGGACCCCGCGTGCCCTAGGCTGGTCAACGGTCAAACGACACCCCCCTTCAAGGAGAACACTCATGGCCCTGTCCAACGAAGAAGTCCTCGCCGGCCTGGCCGAGCTGATCAACGACGAGACCGGTATCGCCACCGACACCGTCGCCGCCGACAAGTCCTTCACGGACGACCTCGACATCGACTCCATCTCGATGATGACCATCGTGGTCAACGCCGAGGAGAAGTTCGACGTGAAGATCCCGGACGAAGAGGTCAAGAACCTCAAGACCGTCGGCAACGCGGTCGACTACATCGTCAAGGCCCAGGCCTGACACGAGCTTCCTGAGCGCCGCGGCCCGCGGACCCCTGCGGGCCGCGGCGCTCATCTTGTTCACCCCAACGAAAGAACACGTCGTCCCATGACCAAGAAGACCGTCGTCGTCACCGGGATCGGTGCGATCTCACCCCTCGCCGCGACCGCCCCGGACACCTGGGACGCGCTGCTCGCCGGCAAGTCCGGCATCACCCGCATCGAGGACCCCCGCTACGCCGACCTCGAACTCCCCGTGGAGTTCGCCGGCCAGGCGCGCACCTTCCTCACCGACCAGCTCACCCGCCCCGAGTCGAAGCGCCTCGACCCCTCGTCGCAGCTGTCGCTCGTCGCAGCGCGCGAAGCATGGGCCGACGCCGGCATCGACGACGAGTCGGTCGTCCCCGAGCGCTTGATCGTCGACTGGGCAACGGGCATCGGTGGCGTGAACACGCTGCTCGACGCCTGGGACACCCTGCGCGAGAAGGGCCCGCGTCGCGTCCTGCCGATGACGGTCCCGATGCTCATGGCGAACGGTCCCGCCGCCGCCATCGAGATGGAGTTCGGCGCCCGTGGCGGCGCCCGCACCTACCTGTCGGCGTGCGCCTCGTCGACCGAGTCGCTGGCCGAGGCCTACCGGCACATCGCCGACGGCGACGCCGACATCGTCATCACCGGTGGCGCCGAGGCCGCGCTGCACCCGCTCCCGCTGGCCGCGTTCGCCGCCATGCAGGCCCTGTCGCGCCGCAACGACTCCCCCGAGACCGCGTCGCGCCCCTACGACGTCACGCGTGACGGCTTCGTCCTCGGTGACGGCGCCGCGGCGCTCATCCTCGAGTCGAAGGAGCACGCCGAGGCCCGCGGCGCGACCATCTACGCCGAGGTCGCCGGCTCCGGCATCACCTCGGACGCCTTCCACATCACCGCGCCGGACCCCGAGGGCAGCGCCGCCGCCCGTGCGGTCCTGCAGGCCCTCGAGCACGCCGACGCGAGCATCGAGGACGTCGTGCACGTCAACGCGCACGCCACCTCGACCCCCGTCGGGGACGTCGCCGAGTACCACGCGATGCGTCGGGTCTTCGGCGACCACCTGGACAACGTCGTGGTGTCGGCCACCAAGGCGTCCACGGGCCACCTGCTCGGTGGTGCCGGTGCGATCGAGGCGGTCTTCACCGTCCTCGCGCTGCACAACCGCGTCGCGCCGCCGACGATCAACCTGCACGACCAGGACCCGGAGATCGTCATGGACGTCGCCCGCGAACCGCGTGCGCTGCCCGAAGGCGACCTGCTCGCCGTCAGCAACTCGTTCGGCTTCGGCGGACACAACGCCGTGGTCGCGTTCCGCAGCGTCTAGTCACGGCAGCACCTGCCAGGAGGCCCGTCCCGCGTCATCGGGGCGGGCTTCCGTCGTTCCGGTGCCCGGGTCAGCCCCCCGTCCACACGCCGTCGTGTCGCTGCCGCGCCCTGGGAACGACGAGACGCCGCCGTATTCGGCGGCGTCTCGAGTCTGTGGCGGTGTCCGGGCGACACGCCGGCGTCCGGCGCACCCGACACGCCGGCGTGTGGCGAGTCCGGGTCAGCCGACGCGGTGCAGCCAGACGACCGGGTTGCCCTCGGCGGCGTGGCGGAAGGGCTCGAGCTCGTCGTCCCAGGCCTGCCCGAGGGCCAGTCGCAACTCACGGTGCAGTTCGAGGGCGTTGCTGCCCGCGACCTCCATCGCGTAGCGCACCCGGTCCTCGGGGATGACCATGTTGCCCGTGACGTCGGTCTGCGCGTAGAACACCCCGAGGTCGGGCGTGTGCATCCAGCGACCACCGTCCGAGGCGCTCGTCGGCTCCTCGGTGACCTCGTACCGCAGGTGCTCCCACCCGCGCAGGGCAGAGGCGATCGCGGCACCGGCACCGACCGCACCGGTCCACGTGAACTCGGTCCGACGCGCACCGTCCTGTGCGGGCTGGTCGAGCCACGAGAAGTTCACGGCGCGGTTCATCGCGCGACCTGCTGCCCATTCGACGTGCGGGCAGAGCGCGCGGGGTGAGGAGTGCACGTAGAGCACTCCTGTCGTCGTTCCGTTCACGGTTCCTCCGATACGTCAGGTGCGACTTCCCCATCGACCTGGTGCGGAGGATCCTGACCCGAGGGGCCACGGAACCATCGGTATGCGATTGTGATGTCCCGACGGGACACGCCCATTATGCAGCGCCACGCCTGGGAACGGCAAGGACCCGACCGGGTTCAGTGCAGGACGGCACCGCTCGCGTCGACCGGGTGCCGCTCCCCCGCCGTGATCGGCACGGGGACACGGTTCTCCTCCGGAGGGATCGGGCAGGCGTACTGGTACGAGAACGCGCACGGCGGCAGGACCAGCAGGTTCCAGTCGAGCTCGACCGTGGACTCGGCGCCGGGGTCGTCGAGGTACAGGAACCGACCCATCGAGTAGCTGCTGCTCGGGTCGTCCTCGGCCAGGGCACTCGTGGCGTCCTGCACGATGAGCTGCAGTCTCGCGACTCCGCGGAACGCGGCCGACCGGACAGCGACGAACCGCACCGTGGCGCCGTCCACGACGGTCTCGACGTGTCCGGCAACCGGCAGGGCGTCGCCGGCGGCGTCGCGGACGCTGCCACGGGCCTCCTGACCGTCGTCCACCAGCGGGACGTACGTGCCGGACGTCACCCGGTCGCCGGACCGCGCGAAGCGGGCGATGTGCGCGAAGCGGGCGATCGCCTCGGACGACGGGTCCCAGACACGCAGGGTGTCGCCGGTGACGGTGCCGGCGAAGCCGTCCGGCAACGCGACGGTGGACGGGACGACGGCGGTGTCCCCCGCGACCAGGACCGTCCCGTCGACCGGCACGCCGTCCACGATGACGCCGTCGGACGCCTCGGCCGTGACGGTGAGTCCGCCGGGCGCCGGAGCCCAGGTGCCGGGGACCGGCCAGACCGGCTGCGGGTGGTCGACGTGTTGCGCGTTCACCAGGGCGAGCGGTCCGCGAGCACTGCGCGCCCAGCGGTCACGTTCGTCGACGTGCTCGGCGAAGGCGGCGACCGCGGCGTCGGCGGTCGCGCCGTCGCCGCGCGTCACGACTGTTCCTGGCGGGGGTAGATGACCTTCTGCACGATGATGATGACCGACGCCGCGACGGGCAGGGCCACGAGTGCGCCGAGCACACCGCCGATGGTGCCGCCCGCGACGGCGGCGATGACCACGAGCGCACCGGGTACCTGGACCGCTCGCGACATGATGCGCGGCGAGATCAGGTAGGCCTCGACCTGCATGTACACCAGGTAGTAGATCGCCGCGGCGAGGGCGGTCGCCGGTGACGCGAAGAAGCAGAGCAACGAGATCACGATCGCGGCGGCCAACGTGCCGACGAGCGGGATGAGCGAACCGAGGAACGCGAACGACGCGAGCAGCACCGGCAGCGGCGCCCCGATGATGAGCAGGAAGAAGAAGCTGAGGATGCCGTTGATGAGCGCCTGGGACACCTGCCCGACGACGTAGCGACCGACCGCCTGCGTGATCTGCTCGCTCACGTCGATGAAGTTCTGACGACGCGACGCCGGGACGAACCGGTACGCCGCACGCTTCATGCCCCGCATCGACGCGAGGAAGTAGAGCATCAGGATGATGACGATGAGCGCCCCGGTGACCCCGGACAGGATCCCGCTGCCGACCGCCAGGATCCCGCCGCCGACACTGAGCAGGTTGCCCGGCTTCTCGACGAAGGACTGCAGCGACTGCAGCGCGTGGTCGATGTCGAACGATCCGGCGAACTGCTTCGACAGGTCCTGCACCCACTGCTGCTGCGAGATGTCCTGCACGATCTCGGGGAAGTTCTGGATCAGGTTCGACGCCTGGTCCACCAGGATCGGCACCACGGCGAACACGATGCCGGCGAAGGCCCCGAGCACCCCGACCACGACGATCGTGATGGCCGCCCACCGCGGGATGATCCGCTCGAGGAACGACACGAGCGGGTCGATGCCGAGCGCCAGGAACAGCGCGACCCCGATGTAGACCAGGACCGTGCTCAGCTCGTTGATGATCGACCCGGCGAGCAGGGCGACGAGGACCCCGATGGCGCCCATGAACCCCAGGCGGAAGGCGTTCACGCGCACGCCGGTACCGCCACGGGTCACCTCGAAGGTGACGTTCGGTGTCGGTGCGTGGTCGTCCTGCGACGTGTCGCGCTTCCTTGGCATGTGCACGTAGGGCGGGCGGGACTCGAACCCGCGGATCGTTCGGTTATGAGCCGACTGCCTTGACCAGCTTGGCTACCGCCCCTCGCCGGAGGCCCTCAGGCCACCGGCTCACCACGATACAGCGACTCGAACGTCGACAGCGTGCGGTTGATGTCGTGCGCCTCGATCATGGCCAGACTGCGTTCCCGCATCGCGACGTAGTCGGACTCCGGGGCGGTGAGCACCGTCGTGAGCTTCGCCGCCAGGTCGTCCACGTCACCCGGGGTGAACAGGTACCCGTTGCCGTCGATCAGGTGCGGGAGCGCCATCGAGTCGGCGGCGACCACGGGGAGCCCGGACGCCATCCCCTCGAGCGAGGAGATGCTCTGCAGCTCGGCCGTCGACGGCATCGCGAACACCGTCGCGTTGGTCAGGGCCTCCTGCTTGCGCTCGTCCGAGACGAAGCCCAGGAACCGCACGCGGTCCTCGAGCCCGAGCTCCTTCGCCAGTGCGCTGAGCTTCGGGATCATCTCGCCGTCGCCGACGATGGTCAGGGTCGTGGCCAGCTCGGCCGGCAGCAGCGCCACGGCACGGACCAGGACGTCGAGGTTCTTCTCCGGGGCGACCCGGCCCACGAAGACGATGTCGTTGTTGACCGGGCGCCCCTCGCGCGCGACGTAGCGGGACGCGTCGATGCCGCACGAGATCGCCAGGACCTGCTGGCCGGCGATGGCCTTCCGCAGGTAGTCGGCGGCCAGGTTGGTCGGCGTCGTGATCGTGTCGGCCAGCCGGTAGGTCTTGGCGGCGTCGCTCCACGCGATCTTCAGCGCGAGGGGCAGCGTCCACTTGCCGAACGGCGTGTACTCGAGCAGGTTCTCCGGCATGAAGTGGTTCGTCGCGATGACCCGGATGCCGCGGTCGTTCGCCTCGTGCACGATGCCACGACCGATGACCACGTGCGACTGGATGTGCAGCACGTCGGGCTTGACCGCGTCGAGGATCGGGGCGGTCCACTTCCGGACGCTCCACGGCCACACGAAGCGCAGCCACGGGTGCAGCGGCCACTTGTACGACTTCAGGCGGTGCACGACGAGGGTGACGCCGTGGTGCTCCTCGTCGAAGGTGCCGTAGTGGCGGCTCGACGCCGGGGCCACGATGTGCACCTCGTGCCCGCGCTCGGCCAGTCCGACGGCGAGCTGCTCGGCGAAGGTCGCGGCGCCGTTGACGTCGGGGGCGAAGGTGTCCGCTGCGATCAGCACGCGCAGCGGTCGGTGACCGCCCGTCGCACCCGTCGGTCCGGCGGTGGCGGTGGTGGCGTCTCCTGACACGGCTGAGTTCGTCCTCTCGTGGGCGATGGCTGGTCGGCTGTGACGCTATCGCACCAGGATCGACGGTCGCGTCAGCCGCGCGGATGAGCGCCGCGACCACCGGGCGCCGAGCGCCGAGCGCGCCGCGGCCGTCAGGTCCGGGTCTGGGGGTGGTGCTTGGCGAGCAGGAACACCCCGGTGATGGCGATGCCCGCGGCGACCACGAACCCCGCCACCGCGAACCACGGCGCCCCCGTTGCCTCGCCGAGCACGATCACGCCGATGCCGACCGCGACGATCGGGTCGATGACGGTCAGCCCCGCGATCACCAGGTCGGCCGAGCCGCTGGAGTACGCGTTCTGCACGAAGTACCCGCCGAGCGACGCCGCGACGACCACGCCGACGATGGCGAGCACGGTCAACCAGTCGAAGGTGTGGTTCACGAACCGGTTCAGCACCACCTTGGCCAGCGTCGCCACGAAGCCGTAGAGCACGCCGGCGCCGACGATGTAGTACAGGGCGTTCCGGCGCTTGGCGACCAGGCGGAACGACACGAGCACCAGCACCAGCACGACCGCCAGGATCACCAGCACGGTGACGAGCTGCTGGCGGGTGATCGCGCTCTCGTGCCCGACGAACGCCGCGATCCCGACGAAGATGCCGACACCGATGATGCACGTCCACACGGCACGACGAGCACGACGTCCGAGCGGGATCCCCGACGCACGCGACGAGAACCACGTCGTGATCACCAGCGCCACGGCACCCAGCGGCTGCACGACGATCAGCGGCGCGAACGTGATGCTGATGAGCTGCAGCACCACCGCGATGCCGAGCATGAGCGTGCCGAGCACCCAGTAGCCGCTCGAGACGAGCCCCACCACGTGGCGGACGCTCAGCCCCTTCGACTGCCGACCGAGACGCGCTTCGACCCGCTGCACCCCACGGCTCTGGAACTGCGCCCCGAGCGACAGGAACACGGCACCGACCAGGGCCACCGGGATCATCAGCGCCTGGAACGGCGTGAGGTTGCTCACGGCGTCGGGCAGCTGGAGGTCCGTCGTCACGCGTCGAGGCTACCGTCCCCCGCCGGATAACCTGGGTGAATGGCCGTTCTCCCGATCCGCATCACCGGCGAACCCGTCCTGCACGAGCGTGCAGCCGAGGTCACCGCGTTCGATGACGACCTCCGTTCCCTCGTCGCCGACATGCTCGAGACCATGGACCTGGCACCGGGCGTCGGCCTGGCCGGACCGCAGGTGGGCGTCGGCAAGCGCCTGTTCGTGTACTCCTACACCGACGACGACGACGTGCTGCACCGGGGCGCCGCCGTGAACCCCGTCCTGTGGACCACGCCCCCGGTCCCCGAGTCCGTCGAGGAGCTCGACGAGGACGAGGAGTCCGAGGGCTGCCTGTCGATCCCGGGCGAGCGCTTCCCGCTCCGCCGCTCCGAGGGCGCCCTGCTGCGCGCCTCCGACGAGCACGGCACCCCGTTCGAGGTCGAGGCGCACGGCTGGCTGGCCCGCATCTTCCAGCACGAGTACGACCACCTGGACGGCTGGCTCTACGCCGACCGTCTCGTGCACCCCTACGGCAAGCAGGTCGCCAAGGCGATCCGCAAGAGCAGCTGGGGCGGCCCCGGCCAGTCCTGGCTGCCCGGTCGCGACCACCCCGAGGGCTGACGCCCGTCCCGCGGCCGTCGGTCGGTCGCGGGTCAGGCGGTCGGCCTGGAGGCCCGGGTCAGCCCCGGTACGCCGCCAGCGCGTCCCGCAGGCGGTCGGTCTCCGGGTGGCCCGGGCAGTACCGCAGGAGCCCCTCGGCCACGTGGGCACCGCGCTCGTCGGCGACCGCCGACGTCCACGGCGCCGAGTCCCGCACCGCGCAGGCGCTCGCGAGCTCGACCAGGGTCGCGTCACCGCGCGCCGCCGTCACCGCGGACTGCTGCTGGCTCGACGGCACCGAGCCGGTCAGCCGCTTCGCCGAGCAGTCGGCACGCGCGGCTTCCCACACCGCTGCGTAGGTCGTGTAGCTCGCGCGGTCAGCGCCGTCCCCGCCGCAGACGAACGCGAAGACGACCGGTGACGCGCCTGAACCCAGCCCGGTGTCCGAGCTCGTCGGGTCCTCGGACGCATCGGTGTCAGGGCCGACGCTGCTGCAGCCGGTGAGCACCGCCGTCACCGCCACGACGACGCCCAGCAGGGCGGATCGAGGGGAACGAGAACGGTGCACCTGTGAACGCTAACAGCATCCGCCGGGTACCAGCCGCACGAGCGACGTCGGTCAGGGTGTCGGGCCGGTGACCGTGATCGTCGCGCGCTGGTCGAGCCGACCACCGCGGTCGGCATCGGTGCTCATCCGGCAGCGCACCTGGGTGGTGCCGACCGGAGCCTGCACGTCCTGTCGGACGCAGCTCGTCGACGACACCCCGCGCGGCAGGTCGAGCCGGATGGGCACGGTCACCGGGTTGCCGTCGGGGCTCTGCAGCGTCCGGTCGGCGAGTTCCAGTGGCGTCCCCGTGACGGTCAGACCGGCCAGCTTCGCCTTGCTCAGGTCGATGCCGTCGATCTGCGCCCCGCTGATGTCGGCGACCGTCAGGTCCGCGCTGCCCAGGTCGGCGTCACGCAGGTCCGCCCCCCGCAGGTCCGCGCTGTACAGGTCGACACCACGCAGGTCCGCTCCGCGCAGGTTCGCCCCCTGCAGGTCGGCGCCGTAGAGCACGCTGTCACGCAGGTCCGAACCGCGCAGGTCCGCGCCGTGCAGGTCGGCCAGACGCAGGTCGACGGTGGCGAAGCGCACACCGGCGAGGTCCTGTTCCGGGCAGGTCGTGACGGCACCCGGCTCGGGCGCCGTGCGGACCGTGCACGAACCGATCTGGCGTTCCCCGGCGCTGGTCCCCCCGGTGCGCGCGAAGGCCGCGACGCCGATGACGACGAAGAACAGGATGGTCAGGGCAGCCACGACGACGCCGCGGAACCGTGCGGCGCGGTTCACGAGCGCACCCCCGTGAGCCACTGGGGCAGGACGTCGCGGGCCCAGCTCGAGTACCAGGCCGCCGAGTTGGCGTACGGGAAGAAGGCGCTGATCGGGTTGTAGAAGACGAAGAGCACGACACCCACCACGATCACGACGACCCACGCCACGGTGGCTGCGCGTCCGTGCAGCCGTCGGATCCACGAGGCGAGACCGAGCAGCACCACGGCCGCGATCATCGGCAGCACCGGCAACAGGTAGCGGCCCGAGAACGCGAAGTCCTGCCGGAGGTTCACCGCGGTCGCGGCGTTGAAGCACAGCACCGCCACCGTGTAGGCGACGGGGACGGCTGCCAGCCACCACATGGCCGCGTTCCGGAGCACCCGGCGCATCTGGGTCACCGCGATCGCCACGGCACCGACGCTGGCGACGGCGCCGAACAGCACGACGGCGGTGTTCGGGCGCCAGGGCAGCGACGGACCCCAGAAGAAGAAGAGCGACCGGAAGTAGGTGGTGATCCACATCCAGAGGAAGGAGACCGGCCGGAACGGTTCGAGCGTGCCGGCGGCGACCTCGAGGTCGTGGGTCCGGACCGCGTTGTAGTTCCGACGGAAGATGCCGAAGTTCATGCACGCGTCGCGGCTGTGGATCTCGGCGCAGTCGGGGTTGAGTGCCCGGTAGACGAGCAGGTTCACACCGAAGCGCTCGAGCACCAGGGCGAGCAACGCGCCGCCGATCACCACCAGGACGACGGACCGCCACGGCCGCTCGCGGAAGCCCGAGACGGCTCGACGCACGGGGTGCCGGAGCCACGAGAAACCGTCGACGCGGTACCGGAACAGCACGGCGAAGAAGGCTCCGGCCAGCACGAGCGGCGCCTGGGAGTACTTGAACATGAGCGCCAGCATCGCGGTGACGACCAGCCACGCGAGCGTTCGCAGTCCACCGCCACGGGCGACCTTGACCGCGACGGCGGCGAAGAGGAAGAAGGCGGCCATCGACGGCGCGTCGTAACTGATGGTGGCGGCCTGCCAGGCGTAGCGGCCGGTGGAAGCGGTCACCACGGTGGCGAGCAGGCCGATCGCCGTCGGGACCCCGGCGTTCCGGAACATCGCACGGAGGGCGTACAGACCGGCCCCGGCAGCCAGGACGTCGATGCTCCGCAGCACCATCACGGTCTGTTCCAGGTGGAGCCCGAGCGCCTGCGTCCCCTTCGCCGGGAACGACATCAGGTAGTAGTAGAGGTACGCCGGGAACCGCGTGACCTCGCCGAGCCACAGCTTCGACGCGTCGACGTCCTGCAGGAACGGGCCGGCGTTCCACGGGCGAGCCGCGTAGAGCATGATGTTGCCGATGTGCCGACGCTCGTCCGGGGCCGCCGAAGCAGGGACGTGGATCGTGACGGCGAACAGGAAGCCGACGAGCAGGAACGCCACGAGCACGACCACGAACGCGGTGCGGGAGGAGAGCACGCGGTTGGCCCGGTCCAGCAGACCCGTGGACCGGTCACCGGTCACACGTCCGGTGGCGGACTCGTGGGTCAACGACATCGAACAGTGGCCTTCCGTGGTTCTGGGTGCGCCCGCCCAGGCTAGCAGCGCGCCCCGCTGGGCCCGACGAGGGCATTCGGACCGTCGGGAACACAAAAGGTCCTCACCCCGAGGGGTGAGGACCTGTCGCTCCCCGAGTTGGACTCGAACCAACAACCTGCCGGTTAACAGCCGGCTGCTCTGCCAATTGAGCTATCGAGGATCACTGTCCGCTGGCGAATGACGTGCGAACAACGGGTAACAGCATAGCAGGACCCTGAGGCCCGCCACCGCATCGGACACGCCGCCCGGGCGCGCCGCGCGGCCGACCCCCGGAGTCAGTACCCGGCGACCGGGTCGACGACGCCGACGAAGCCCTCGCCGGCACCCCCGAGGAAGGCGGTGGTGTTGAGCCGGACGCGCTCGGCGAGCAGGGGCGCGACCATCTCCGGGGTGTCGGCCTGGTGCGGGGTGATGACCGCGCCGGGCTCGGACCAGAGCGGGTGGCCGTCGGGCAGCGGCTCCGGGTCGGTGACGTCGAGTCCCGCCGCGGCGATCTCCCCGGCACGCAACGCGGCGACCAGGGCATCGGTGTCGACGAGTCCGCCGCGCGCGATGTTCACGAGCCGAGCGGACGGCTTCATGATCCGGAATTGCCGCTCGCCGAAGAGCTTCGCGGTGCCCGAGGTCATCGCCGCCGCGATCATCACGACGTCGGCGTCGGGCAGGACCTGGTCGAGTTCGTCGGTGGTGACGGTCCGAGCGGCTCCCGGTACGGGGTCGGGCGAGCGACGCACCACGGTGGCCTCGACGTCGAACGGCGCGAGCAGCCGGAGGTACTCGAGCGCGATCCCGCCGGCACCGATGACGACGACGTTCCGCCCGTACAGCGAGACGCCCTCGGGCTCGGTCGCCCACGACGACGCACGGGCACGCTGCTGCAGGACCCGGAGCGTGCCGAGGGTCAGTGCCAGTGCGTGCTCGGCGACGGGCTCCGCGTAGGCGCCCTTCGCCGAGGTGAACAGCACGCGGTCGCCGTGCTCCTGGATCAGGTGCGCGAAGGCGTCGACGCCGGCGAACGGCAGCTGGACCCAACCGACCCCGGGCACGGACGACAGGGCGTCGGCCAGGCCGGACGGGTCGTGGGGGTCGAGCCAGACGATCCCGCGGGTGTCGGCGTCGAGCGGCGCGACGGTCCCACCGGCCGCGGTGACGGCGTCCACGTGCAGGTCGGTCGGCTCGGGCAGCACGGCGACGGGACCGGCCTGCGGGGCCTCGACCGGCAGCGGCGCACCCGAGGTGGGGACGACGGCACGGTGGCCGCGCGGGCCCTGGGTCGGGGTGCTCATGCGTTCTCCTGACGGTCGGTGCGCGGGCCGGTGCCGGCGGCGAGCGGACGGCGCGGCGCGGACGAGCGGCGGGCCGTCGTCGGCGCCGGACGGCGCTTCACACCACGCGCCGCGGTCGACGCGAGGGTCTTCACGTAGGGGTCGACGGGGTTGTCGAGGACCTCGTCGAAGGTGCCGAGCCCGACGAGCCGGGCATCGGCCATCACGGCGACGCGGTCGGCCAGCGCACGGGCCTCGCGCAGGTCGCTCGACACGACGACGGCGGAGAACTGTCGTCCGCGCTGCAGGGTCGCCAGGGCCTCGAGCACCGACTGCCGCACCAGGACGTCGACGCCGCGCGCGGGCTCGTCGGCGACCAGCAGCTGGGGTTCGAGCACGAGCGCCTTCGCCAGCGCCACCCGCTGGCGCTGACCGCTCGAGAGCTCCCACGTGTTCAGGCGCATCGTCCCGAGCGGCAGGTGCACGGCGTCGAGCAGCCGAGCCACGATGAGCCCTGCTTCACGCCGGTCGAACCGGCGGTCGCGTGCGTAGATCGGTTCGGCGACGGCCTCGCCGACGGTGAGGTCCGGGCTGAGCCGGTCTGCGCCGTCCTGCGGCAGGTAGCCGATCCGGCCGCTCAGCCGTTCGAGCTTGCGCGACGAGGGACGCAGGCCCCGGGTCTTCTGCCCGAGCACGGTCAGCTCGCCGCCGACGATGTGTCGGCGCAGCGCACCCTCGCCCTCGCCGTGGGATCCGAGCTGACCGGCGATGGCGGCGGCGAAGGTCGACTTGCCCGACCCCGACTCGCCGAGCAGGGCGAGGATCTCCCCCTGCCGCACCGATAGGCTCACGCCGTCGACGGCCCGGATGGACTCGCCCCCGCGTCCGCCCCGGTACTCGATCGACACGTCGTCCGCGACGACCGCCGGTCCGTTGACCGCGATCATGGGTCCCCTTCCACGCCGCCCCCTGGCGACGGTTCGCGACGGGCCGCCCTGGCAGGCCCGTCGTGCGTACAGCAGTGGAGGTGACCACCCTGGAGGCACGGCGTGCGTCGACGACGTCGGCCGGGCCTCCGGGGTGGGTCACGTCGGGTCAGGACCCGACGTTCTCCAGTCGCTCCAGCGTACGCCGTCGCTCCGCCTGCTCCGCTGGGTCGGGCACCGGCAGCGACGCGAGGAGTCGCTGCGTGTACGGGTGCTGCGGGGCGCCGAGGACCTCGGCCGTCGTGCCCGTCTCGACAAGGTCACCGCGGTAGAGCACGGCGATCCGGTCGGACAGCGCGCCCACGACCGCGAGGTCGTGGCTGATGAACAGCGACGCGAAGCCGAGGTCCTGCTGCAGTTCGAGGAAGAGCTCGAGCACCCGAGCCTGCACCGAGACGTCGAGCGCGCTCGTCGGCTCGTCGGCGATGAGCAGCTTCGGCCGGAGCGCCAGCGACCGGGCGAGCGACGCGCGCTGGCGCTGCCCACCGGAGAGCTCGTGCGGGTAGCGGTCGCCGTACGCTGCCGGCAGCTGGACGGCCTCGAGCAGCTCGTCGACCCGCTTGCGCGCGGCGCGGGGGCTCGAGACCTCCTTGTGCACGACCAGCGGCTCGGCGACGCACTCGGCGATCGTCAGCAGCGGGTTGAACGAGGTCGCCGGGTCCTGGAACACGAACCCGATGTCCTTGCGCAGGTGCTTGAAGTCGCGTTCGCGGTACCCGAGCATCTCCGCGCCGAGGACCGTGAGCGAGCCGCCCGTGACCTTCGTCAGACCGGCCATGGCGCGGCCGATGGTGGTCTTGCCCGAACCGGACTCCCCCACCAGGCCGAGGACCTCACCGGGACGGATCGCCAGGTCGACGCCCTTGACGGCCTTGAACGCCGGCGAGCCGAGCCGGCCGGGGTACTCGATCTCGAGCCCCTTCGCCTCGACCAGGGGCGTGACGTCCTCGGAGATCGCGGCACGCCGGGCCACCCCGGTCGACGCTTCGAGCCGCGGCACCGCTGCGAGCAGCCGCTTGGTGTAGTCGGCCTGCGGCGTCGCGAAGAGCGCCGTCGCCGTCGCCTCCTCGACGATCTCGCCCTGGTACATCACGGCGACGCGGTCGGCCAGGTCGGCGACGACGCCCATGTTGTGCGTGATGACGACGATCGCCGTGCCGAACTCGTCGCGGCACCGGCGCAGCAGGTCGAGGATCTCGGCCTGCACCGTGACGTCGAGCGCGGTCGTGGGCTCGTCGGCGATGATGACGCTCGGCTCGAGGGCCAGTGCGCTCGCGATGACCACGCGCTGCTTCTGCCCGCCGGAGAACTGGTGCGGGTAGTGGTCGACGCGGGTCTCGGGGTCCGGGATGCCGACGCGGCCGAGGTAGTCGATGGCCTTCGCCCGTGCTTCCTTCTTGGACACGCCGCCGTGGGCACGGAGCCCCTCGGCGATCTGCCACCCGACGGTGAAGACCGGGTTGAGCGCGGTCGACGGCTCCTGGAACACCATCGCCCCGGCCGTTCCGCGCAGGCTGCGGAGCTTCTGCGCGCCGACGCTCACCACGTCGGTGCCGTCGAGCAGCACCGCGCCGCCGAGTGTCGCCGTCTCCGGCATGAGCCGCAGCATGCTGCGGGCCGTGACGGACTTGCCGGAGCCGGACTCGCCGACCAGGGCGAGGACCTCGCCGGGGCGGACGTCGAGGCTGACGCCCTTGACCGCGTCGACGGCGCCGCCGTCGGTCGCGAAGGTGACGGTCAGGTCGTCGACGACGACGACCGGCTCGGTGGTGGTGTCGCCCGGTTGCAGGCGGGTGGTCGGTGTCATGCGCCCGTCCCTTCCGTGTCGTTCCGCGTGTCGGGCGCTGCGTCGGCGTCGGGCGATGCCTTGCCGTCGGGGGTGTGGCGCGCGTCGCGCGCTGCCTCGGTGCCGCGCGCGTCGCTCGTCGACACCAGCTGCTTCAGCCGTCGGCGTGCACGCAGGCGGGGGTCGGAGATGTCGTTCAGGCTCTCGCCGATGAAGGTCACGCCGAGCACGAGCACCACGATCGCGACACCCGGGTACACCCCGGTCCACCAGACGCCGCTCGCGACGTCGGAGAGCGCGCGGCTGAGGTCGTAGCCCCACTCGGCGCCGGACGTCGGGCCGATGCCGAACCCCAGGAAGCCGAGCCCGGCCAGGGTCAGGATCGCGTCGCTCGCGTTGAGCGTCAGGATGAGCGGCAGGGAACGCGTCGAGTTCCGCAGGACGTGGCGCGTCATGATGCGCCACGGGTTCGTGCCCATCACGCGCGCCGACTCGACGAAGGCGTCGTTCTTCAGCCGGACGGCCTCGGCACGGACCACGCGGAAGTACTGCGGCACGTAGACGACGGTGATCGAGATCGCCGCGGCGATGATGCCGCCCGAGTAGCTCGAGTTGCCGCCGGAGATCACGATGGACACGATGATCGCGAGCAGCAGCGACGGGAACGCGTAGATGGCGTCGGCCACGACCACCAGGACGCGGTCGAGCCAGCCGCCCAGGTACCCGGAGACCATGCCGAGCAGGACGCCGACGATGATCGAGACGATCACGGCGACGATGACGACGAGTACGGCCGTGCGGGCGCCGTAGAGCACGCGGCTGAACACGTCGAAGCCGCCGACCGTGGTGCCCCAGATGTGCTCGGCGCTCGGTTCGCCAGTGCGGGGGAAGCTCTCGCCGTCCGCGCCCTGCAGCTGGCCGAAGCCGTACGGGGCGAGGAGCGGGGCGAACACCGCGACGAGCAGGTACAGGGCGCAGATGACGACGCCGACGATGAGCATCGCGCGCTGCCAACCGGTGCTCTTGCGGAGCTGGACCACCACCGGGAGCCGCTTCCAGAGCGGCTCGTGGCGGTCGACGAGGGTGGTGTCGGCCATCGTCAGAACCTCACTCTCGGGTCGATCAGGGCGGCGACGACGTCGACGATGAAGTTGGTCACCGCGACGATCACCGCCAGCATCGCGACGATGCCCTGCACCGCGACGAAGTCACGGGCCGACAGGTACTGGTTGAGTTCGAAGCCCAGGCCGCGCCACCCGAAGGTCGTCTCCGTGAGCACCGAGCCGCCCAGGAGCATCGCGATCTGCAGCCCCATCACGGTGATGATCGGCACGAGCGCCGGACGGAACGCGTGGGTGCGCACCAAGCGCGACTCGCGCACACCGCGGGACCGGGCGGCGTCGACGTACTCGGAGCCGAGCGACCCGATCATGTTCGCGCGCACCAGGCGCAGGAAGATGCCGGCGGTGAGCAGGCCGAGCGTCAGCGCGGGCAGGACGGCGTGCTGGAGCACGTCCCCGATGACCTCGGCGTTGCCGGTGCGGAGCGCGTCGACGATGTAGATCCCGCTCGCGCCGGGGATGCCGTCGAGGATGAGCGACACCCGGGTCGACGCGCGGTCGCCCAGGGGCAACCAGTCGAGCCACACCGAGAAGACGAGCTTGAGCAGCAGGCCGCCGAAGAACACCGGGGTGGCGTAGGTCAGGATCGCCAGCGCACGGAGCAGCACGTCCGGCCACTTGTCGCGGGTGTACGCGGCGAGCATGCCGAGCGGGATGCCGAGCACCAGCGCGACGATGAGCGCGTAGAACACGAGCTCCGCGGTCGCGCCGCCGTACGTGACGATGATGTCGGTGATCGGACGGTTGTCCGTCGACGAGGTGCCGAAGTCACCGCGCAGGATGTTGCCGAGGTACTCGAAGTACTGCACGAGCACCGGTCGGTCGTACCCGGCGGCGTGCAGGCGTTCCTGCAGCTGGCTCGGCGTGAGCCGGCCGCCGACCGACGCGGTGATCGGGTTCCCGATGACGCGCATCAGGAAGAACACGAGCGTCACCAGGATGAAGACGGTCGGGATGATGAGGAGGAACCTGACGAGGATGTACCGGCCGAGTCCGCCGCCACTGTTCTTGGCACTGCGTTGTGCCTGTGGCTTGGTGGGATCGGTGCCGTTCACGTCCTGCGTTGCCTCGGGAGTGCTGAGGGTCACGGGGTGGGTGCCTTTCGTCGCCGTTGCACAGGCACGCGGGCGTCCCTCGTGGGAACGCCCGCGGCCTGCACGTGGGGCTTGGTGCTACTTGCTCAGGGTGGCGTACCGGAACTTGAACGAGGCGTCGAGGGTCAGGCCCTTGACGTCCTTGCCGGCGACCGCGACGGACTTGCCCTGCAGCAGCGGCAGCGTCGAGATCTGGGTGGCCTCGCGTTCCTGGGCCTGCTCGATCAGGTCAGCACGCTTGTCCGGGTCGGACTCGGCCTGCTCCTTCGCGATGAGGTCCTGGATCTCCGGGTCGTCGTAGTGGTTCTGGACGAAGTTCTCCTTGGTGAAGAACGGCGACAGGTAGTTGTCGGCGTCGGAGAAGTCCGGGAACCAGCCGAGCTGGTAGACGGGGTAGGCGTCCTTGGTGCGCTCCTGGGCGTAGGTCGTGTAGACCGTGGACTGGATGTTGACGGTGAACAGGCCGGAGTCCTCGAGCTGCTGCTTGAGCAGCGCGTACTCGTCGTCCGACGCCGAACCGTAGTGGTCGGGCGCGTACTGGATGTCGAGCTGCACCTTGCCCGTGACACCGGCGTCCGACAGCGTCTTCTTCGCCTTGGACACGTCTGCGCCGCCGTCGCCGTCGCCGTACATCTCCTTGAACGGCTGGACCGCGCCGGTCAGGCCGTCCGGGACCATCGAGTACAGCGGGGTGAAGGTGTCGTTGTAGACCTCCTTCGCGAGCTGGGCACGGTCGACGACGTCGGCAGCGGCCTGACGCACGGCCAGGGCCTTCGCCTCGTCGGCGTCGTCCTGCCCGGTGCCGAACGGCTGCGTCTTGAAGTTGAAGACCACGTAGCGGATCTCGCCGCCGGGGCCGTCGGTGACCTTGAGGGAGTCGTCTCCCCGCAGGTCAGAGATGTCGGTCGGCGTCAGGGAGCGGTACGCCACGTCGACGTCGCCCTTCTGCACGGCGAGCTTGAGGTCGGTCTCCTTGGTGTAGTAGCTGGCGGTGACCTCGTCGGTCTTCGCCTTGCCGAGCAGGCCGTCGTACTTCGGGTTCGTCTTGTACTGGATCGTGTCGTTCTCCTTGTAGGAGCTGATCTGGTACTGCCCGGCGAAGGCCTTGCCCTTGACGATGTCGTCGGCGCTGGTGAGCTTCGTGGCGCTGAAGACGTCCTCGTCGACGATCGGACCCGCGGGGCTCGAGAGCACCTGCGGCCAGGTCTGGTCGGCGTGGTCGAGGGTGAACACCACGGTGGTGTCGTCCGGGGTGTCGATGCTCTTGAGGTTGGCCAGCAGCGACTGCGGACCGTTCTCGTTGTTGATCTTCAGTTCGCGGTCGAACGAGAACTTCACGTCGCTCGACGTGAGCTTGTTGCCGTTGGCGAACTCGAGCCCGTCCTTGAGGGTGACCTCGTAGGTGGTCGGGTTCGTGAACTCCGCCTTCGTGGCGATGTCCGGCTCGACGTCCGGGCTCCCCACGGGTGTGTTCATCAGGAACGGGAACACCTGGTTCTGCACGGCGAAGGAGCCGTTGTCGTAGGAACCGGCCGGGTCGAGGGACGTGATCTTGTCCGTCGTCCCGATGCTCAGGCCGTTCAGTTCGGTGTCACTCACGCTGCTGCTCGCGCAGCCGGTCAGTACCAGCGCCGTCGCTGCTGCACCGGCGCCGAGCGCGATGCCGCGCTTGCCCCACTTGGTCACGGATGCCATGTCCGCTGCCTCTCTGGTCATGATTGCAAGAGTCCTGTGCCGGAGGGTGGAACGTCTGTGTGCCCGGCCAGGAACGCTCATTGGTATCACCCTGTCACGGAACAGAACGAACCGGGGGCGATTTGTTTACACCGCTGTAATGCACGGGCTGATCGCGTGATGCATGATTCCGCCGGAGTCGAGCGGCGCGTCACGCACGAAAGTTGCGTGGTGCAACCTGGGTGTTCGGGCGATCGAGGTCGCACGGACTGCCGGTTGTTGGTCCGTCGTGCACCGGTTCGCGCGACCTCGTCGAGGTGCCCGCCCCGCCCGGAGGCTCGTCCCCCTCCCGCCACGCCCCGCATCCCCGCCAACCGGTCACGACTCGCCACCCGCCCCGCCCCGCGCGGTCACGTCCCGTCGGCCGGACCCCGCCCAGCCGACGGTCTGCGACCACTCGACGCCTCACGCACGGCACGTCCTGACCACGCGCGGACCCCCCGGGGCCGCACGGACCGCCGCCCGCGGGCCCGCCGCACGACAGTTCACGCGCCCCCGGCGACGCACGCGCGGCGTGTCGTGCGCCGGACGCGGGCACGCCCGCTCACCCCGGCCACAAGCGGCACGACGAGCGGCTAGGACGCCTCGGCGTCAGCGCGCAACCGCATCCGCTGCCCGTCGATGTCGACGAGCTGCCGCTGGATCTCGGCGCGACGCTCGGCCTGCTCGTGCGGGTCGGCACGCTGCAGCTGCCCCAGCAACGAGGCCTTGCGGGCGAGCAGGTCGCGCTCGACCAGGGCCACGACGATGCTCCGGCAGTAGGCCGCCAGGTCCTCCGCGTTGCGCGCAGGGATCGGCGCGAGAGCGAGCTCGTGGGTCAGGGTGCGCAGCGGCGCCGGCACGTCGGCGAGCAGCCGGTCGAGCCAGTCCCCCGCACCGATGACGTCGACGTTCGCGACGACGGCGTCCCGCACCGCGGCGAGCATCGGGGTCGAGAACGTGGCCGACGCGGCGAGTCCGAGCATCGGTGCCCCGACGGACGTGGGCTGCTGCACCATCGCCATCACGGCGTCGCGCTCCATGCGGCTGATGGGGTCGTTCGGCAGCGAGCGGATCCCGGCGACGGGCTCGTCGGGGGTGTCGGCTGCGTCGGTGCCGGTTCCGGCACGGCCGTCGCGCCCCGAGCCTGCGGACCGGTCGTCCTGCCCGGACCCCGCACGGCGTCGGGCGGTCTCGACCGACCGACGGACCTCGGGGATCTCCATGCCGAGCCACCCGGCGAGTTCGCGCACGTAGCCCTGCGTCAGCGAGCGGTCACGGATACCGGCGAGCACGGGCGCGGCCGCACGCAGGGCACCGACGCGCCCCTCGACGGTCTCGAGGTCGTGGCCGTCCAGGGTGCGGCGGATCATGAACTCGAACATCGGGCGCTTGTTCGTGACCAGTCGGCGGATGGCGTCGTCACCGCGCGCCAACCGGAGGTCGCACGGGTCGAGTCCGCCGGGCGCGACGGCGACGTAGGTCTGCGCCGCGAAGCGCTGTTCCTCCGCGAAGGCACGCGAGGCGGCACGCTGCCCGGCTTCGTCCGGGTCGAACGTGAACACGACCTCGCCGTTGGCGTTCGGGTCGGCGCCCGCCAGGTCACCGAGCATCGGCCGCAGCACCTTGATGTGGTCGACCCCGAACGACGTGCCGCAGGTGGCGACCGCGGTCGTGACGCCCGCGACGTGGCAGGCCATCACGTCGGTGTAGCCCTCGACGATGACGACCTGTTTCTGCTTCGAGATGTCGCGGCGGGCGAGGTCGAGCCCGTAGAGCACCTGGCTCTTGTGGTAGATCGGGGTTTCGGGCGTGTTGAGGTACTTGGGGCCCTTGTCGTCCTCGAGCAGGCGGCGCGCGCCGAACCCGATGGTGGCTCCGGTGACGTCGCGGATCGGCCACATCAGGCGCCCGCGGAACCGGTCGTACGGCGAGCGGTCGCCCTGGCTGACGAGACCGCCGGAGACGAGTTCTTCCATCGTGAAGCCGCGCCCGCGCAGGTGGTCCTTGAGCATGTCGTAGGACTTCGGGGCGAAGCCGACGCCGAAGTGCTGGGCGGCCGAGGGGTCGAACCCGCGCTCCCCCAGGAACCGGCGGGCGGGGTCGGCGGCAGCCGTGGTGAGCTGCCCCGTGAAGTACTCGAGCGCGGCTTCGTTCGCGGCGATCAGCCGTGCGCGGGTGTTGTAGTCGGTGCGCGGCCCGTCGCCCTCTTCGTAGTGCAGGGTGTAGCCGATCTTCGCGGCCATGCGCTCGACGGCCTCGGCGAAGGTGGTGTGGTCCTGCGCCATGATGAAGCTGAAGACGTCGCCGTCCTCGCCACAACCGAAGCAGTGGTAGCGGCCGACCTGGGGCCGGACGTGGAACGACGGGGAGCGTTCGTCGTGGAAGGGGCAGAGGCCCTTCATCGACCCGACGCCCGCGTGCTTCAGCGTGACGTAGTCGCCCACGACGTCGGCGATGTTGACACGCGAGCGGACCTCGTCGATGTCGTTCCGCGCGATCCTGCCAGCCACCCCTCGATCCTAGTTCGTGGGACCGACGTCGGCGGACCGGTCAGACGGCGATGTGGACCGGTTCACGGTCACCCACCACCAGACGTCGGTGCCAGGCGAAGGCGCCCTGGTCGGTCAGGCTCGCGACCTGGTCGACGACGGCGCGCAGTCGGCCGGCGTCGTCGTCCGCGGCGTGCCAGTCGGCGGCGAACCCCGGCTCCAGGTCGGACGCACCGGTGGCCGCCAGTGCGTCGAGCAGTTCGGTGAGCACGCGGCGCTGGTCCTCGTACACGGGCTGACGGTCGCCCTGGGTCATCACGAAGGCCGCGACGATGCCCTTGAGCACCGCGATCTCCCCGATGATCTCGGGTGGGGTGACGACCGACGCGGCGAAGCGCACGAGCGACCCCGAGGCGTAGGACTCGCGGGTGGCGGCCGTCGCGGTGCGCGCGAAGCGTCCGATCAGCTGCGACGTCAGGTTCTTCAGGCGTGCGGCGTCACGGCGGGAGCCGTCGTACGCGGTCATCCACAGGGGCAACGCACGCAGGCGGTCGAACGCCTCGAGCAGCTCGTCGCGGCTCAGGTCGTCGCCGACCCAGGCGTGCATGGCGGTCACGATGTCGTTCTCGCCGACGCGGTCCCCCAGGGCCGCGACGTCGATGAACCCGGCGACGACGGCGTCCTCGAAGTCGTGCACGGAGTACGCGATGTCGTCGGCGAGGTCCATGACCTGCGCCTCGATGCACCGCTGACGACGCGGAGCACCGGCGCGGAGCCACTCGAAGGCGTCGTGGTCGTCGTCGTAGAAGCCGAACTTGGTGCGCCCGGACGACGACTCCGACACCCCCTGCGCAGCGGGCCACGGGTACTTGCAGCTGGCGTCCAACGATGCGCGGGTCAGGTTGAGCCCGAACGGACGGTCGACGTCGGCGCCGGGCCGGACGCCGTAGACCTTCGGCTCGAGCCGCGTGAGCAACCGGAGCGTCTGCGCGTTGCCCTCGAACCCACCGATGCCGCTCGCCCAGGCGTTCACCGCGGTCTCGCCGTTGTGCCCGAAGGGCGGGTGCCCGATGTCGTGCGCCAGGCAGGCGGTGTCGACCACGTCGGGGTCGAGCCCGAGCGAGTCGGCGAGCTCGCGGCCGACCTGCGCGACCTCGAGCGAGTGGGTCAGCCGGTTGCGGGCGAAGTCGAGCCCCGCGGTCGGGCTGAGCACCTGGGTCTTGGCGGCCAGACGCCGGAGCGCGCTGGAGTGCAGCAGTCGGGCGCGGTCACGGGCGAAGTCCGAGCGGCGGTTGCCGTGCTCCTCGGGGAGCCAGCGCTCCGCGTCGGCCGGGCCGTACGAGGCGGTGGCGCTCATCCGCCGCTGTGGTGCAGTTCGGCGGCGGCCAGGACCTTGCGGAACTCGGAGTCGACGTCGCGGCTCTCGAGCCAGCGGTCGGGCAGGGCGGTGCGCTTGGGGTGACCGGCACGACCGCGCGGCCCCTCGGCGTCGGCACCCGGGTACGGCGCGTCGTGGTCGAGCTGGCCGAGGAAGTCGTCGATCTCCTGCAGGCTCGACGCCATCGCCAGGCCGGACCGGACGTCGCTGCCGATCGGGTACCCCTTGAAGTACCAGGCCACGTGCTTGCGGATGTCGCGGCAGGCGTGCTCTTCGTCGCCGAAGAACTCGACGAGCAGCTCGGCGTGCCGGCGGAACCCGTCGGCGACCTCGCCCAGGGACGGCATGTAGCGCAGGCCCTCGCCACGGAACGCCGCGGCCAGGTCGCCGAACAGCCACGGGCGGCCGAGGCAGCCACGCCCGACGACCACGCCGTCGGCGCCGGTCTCGTCGATCATCCGGAGGGCGTCGGCGGCCGACCAGATGTCCCCGTTGCCGAGGATCGGGATGTCGGTCACCGTCTCCTTCAGCGTGGCGATCGCCGACCAGTCGGCGTGCCCGGAGTAGTGCTCGTTCGCGGTGCGGGCGTGCAGCGAGACCGCGGCGACCCCGGCGTCACGCGCGATGCGGGCGGCGTCGAGGTAGGTCAGGTGGTCCTCGTCGATGCCCTTGCGCATCTTGACGGTGACGGGGACGTCGCCCGCGGCGCGCACGGTCTTGGTGACGAGTTCGCGGAACAGGTCGAGCTTCCAGGGCAGGGCCGCGCCGCCGCCCTTGCGGGTGACCTTGGGCACCGGGCACCCGAAGTTCAGGTCGATGTGGTCGGCACGGTCCTCGCCCACCAGGATCGACGCCGCTTCGGCCACGGTGTTCGGCTCGACGCCGTACAGCTGGATCGACCGCGGAGTCTCGGACTCGTGGTGCTGGATGAGCTGCATCGACACGGGGGTGCGTTCGACGAGCGCCCGCGAGGTGATCATCTCGCACACGTAGAGCCCGGCGCCGTACTCGCGGCACAGCCGGCGGTACGCCATGTTCGTGATCCCGGCCATCGGCGCGAGCACGACCGGCACGTCGACCTCGATCGGGCCGATGCGCAGGGGGCCGCCGACTCGCGAGGCGGGTGCTTGTGTGATCGTCATACCTGACCCATCTTCCCACGTCGGTGCGCGCCGGTAGCGTTCTCCACATGACGACCGACGCCAGCACCCGGTTCGACGCCGACGCCCAGGCCCGCCGCCTGCCGGTCGAGGTGGTCGAGCGACCGGCCGCGGACTCCCTGCACCAGGCCGCCGAACTGCTCGGCATCGAACCCGGCGACATCGTCAAGACCCTGGTGGTGAAGCGCCACGACGGCGGGTTCCTGCTCGCCCTGGTGCCGGGCGGGCGCAGCATCGCCTGGAAGAAGCTGCGCACCGTCGTCGGGGTCAACAAGCTCTCGATGCCCGACGCTGCCACCGCGCTCGGCGCGTCCGGCTACGAACGCGGGACCATCACGCCGATCGGCGCCACGGGTGACCTGCCGGTGTACGCCGACGAGCGCATCGTCGGACGCAGGGTCGCCCTGGGCGCCGGACGCCACGGCGCGAGCGCCTTCGTGGACGCGGACGCACTCGTCGCCGCCTACGGCGCAACCGTCGCCGACATCACCGACGAAGAACCGCAGCGCGACTGATCGGCCTGGCGACCGACGGATCGCGCCCCCGCACAGCCGTCGCGCCCCGCAGGGTCGGGTCGCAACGACCGCACGGGGGCGCGGGACCACCGGCGCGCGACGCGCGACCGACGGAAGCGTCAGTCCGGCACCTCGGTCCAGTCGCCCTCGGCACCGGCGAACGATCCGGCGTCGATCAGGCACGAATCACCGTCGCAGACCGGCGCACCGCCGGCCGTGACCAGCGTGAGCAGGCCGGGGCGCGCCTCCAGACCGGAGATCGCATCCGGGACCGACGGGGCGGACGGGAGGCCCGCCCCACCCCCGACGGTGGCCGTCGCGTCCGTCATCGGGTCGCCGCCACGTCCGCGCTCGCGTCGTCCGCAGCGCGCTCGGCCGCCGAGGCGACCTCCTCCGGCGTGGTCTCGCGGAGCGCGACCACCTGGCGGAGCACCTGCTCGAACGCCGAGGGGTCCTGGGCACCGGAGACGCCGTACTTGCCGTCGATCACGAAGAACGGCACGCCGTTGATCCCGTAGGCCTGCGCCTGGGCCTGGTCGGCACGGACGGCGGCGAGCTGGGCGTCGTCGCGCAGGGTGCTGAGGACCTCGTCGCGGTCCAGGCCGATCTCCGCCGCCAGGTCGGCCAGCGAGGACTCCTGGCCGACGTGCTCGCCGCGCTCGAAGTAGGCGGTGAACAGGCGCTCGACCATCTCGAGCTGCTTGCCGTGCTGCTTGGCGAGGTGGATGACCTGGTGGGCCTTCACGGTGTTGGTGTGGTGCATCGCCTCGAAGTCGTAGTCGAGCCCCACGCCTGCGGCGATGCCCGTGACCTGGTCGAGCATCTGCTGCGCCTGGTCGACGGGCATGCCCTTGTGGCCGGACAGGAACTCGGCCTCGGTCCCCTCGAAGTCGACGGGGGTGTCCGGACTCAGCTCGAAGGAGTGGTACTCGACCTCGACCGGACGGCCCTCGGTCGAGGCGCCGAACGCGGCCACACCGGCCTCGAACTTGCGCTTGCCGATGTAGCACCAGGGGCAGGCGATGTCCGACCAGACATCGACCTTCACGGAGTCGTTCATGCTGACCCCAACGCGCTCGTGCGCCGCGCATTCCCGTCGCCGGCAGCAGAACACCGGTGTTCGCAGGTCGAACACCCGATTGCGGGTGTGCAACGCACGAACACCGGTGTCGTGCGGAACCGGAACCCCTCCGCGCGGAACCGGAACCCCTACGCGCCGAGCAACCGCTGCGCCAGGTAGCCCTGCAGCTGGTCGAGCGAGACGCGCTCCTGGCCCATGGTGTCGCGCTCGCGCACCGTGACGGCCTTGTCCTCGAGCGTGTCGAAGTCGACCGTGATGCAGAACGGCGTGCCGATCTCGTCGTGGCGACGGTAGCGACGGCCGATCGCGCCGGCGTCGTCGAAGTCCACGTTCCAGTTCTTGCGCAGGTCGTCGGCCAGGCCGCGGGCGACGGGCGAGAGCTGCTCGTTGCGCGACAGCGGCAGGACGGCGGCCTTCACCGGGGCCAGGCGCGGGTCGAGGCGCAGGACGGTGCGCTTGTCGACGCCGCCCTTCGCGTTGGGCGCTTCGTCCTCGTGGTAGGAGTCGAGCAGGAACGCCATGAGCGCACGGGTCAGGCCGAACGACGGCTCGATGACGTAGGGCACGTACTTCTCGTTGGCGGCCTGGTCGAAGAACCGGAGGTCCTGGCCGGACGACTCGATGTGGTTGTTCAGGTCGAAGTCGGTGCGGTTCGCGACGCCCATCAGCTCACCCCACTCCGAGCCGGTGAAGCCGAAGCGGTACTCGATGTCGGCGGTGGCGTCGGAGTAGTGCGCCCGCTCGCCGTCCGGCACGTCGAAGCGACGCAGGTTCTCGGGGTCGATGCCGAGGTCGGTGTAGAACGCGACCGAGTCGGCGATCCACTGCTCGTAGTGCTCCCCCGCCTCGGCCGGCGGCACGAAGTACTCGATCTCCATCTGCTCGAACTCCCGCGTGCGGAAGATGAAGTTGCCGGGCGTGATCTCGTTGCGGAACGCCTTGCCGACCTGGCCGATGCCGAACGGGGGCTTCATGCGGCTGGTCGTGACGACCTGCGCGAAGTCGACGAAGATGCCCTGGGCGGTCTCGGGGCGCAGGAAGTTCAGGCCCTCTTCGGACTCGACCGGGCCGAGGTAGGTCTTGAGCATCCCGGAGAACTCGCGGGGCTCGGTCCACTCGCCGCGGGTGCCGCAGTTCGGGCAGGCGATCTCGGCCATGCGGCCCTCGGGGTCGCGGCCCTTCTTGGCGACGAACGCCTCGATCAGGTGGTCCTCGCGGAACCGGTGGTGGCAGTGCAGGCACTCCACCAGCGGGTCGGTGAAGGTCGCGACGTGGCCGGAGGCCTCCCACACCTTGCGGGGCAGGATCACCGCGGAGTCGAGGCCGACCATGTCCCCGCGGCCGCGGACGAACCGCTGCCACCACTGGCGCTTGATGTTCTCCTTGAGCTCCACACCGAGGGGCCCGTAGTCCCACGCGGAGCGGGAGCCTCCGTAGATCTCACCCGACTGGAAGACGAAGCCGCGGCGCTTGGCCAGGGCGATGACGCTGTCGAGACGGGAGGGCTGTGCCAAAGGGTGCTCCAGAGGTCGCCGAGCTGGGTGCTCGGTGCGGAAACGGTCCGGGCAAGACTACCGGCGATCGTCGGCCGGGAGGCCCGCCCCGCGTCCGCCCGCCGCGCTCACCTGGCCGACGTGGTCGGCCCCACGCCGCCGAGCGCGGCCGCGACGTCGGTCACGTCCGACTCGTCGTTCCACAGGTGGAACGCGATGCGCAGCCGACCGGCACGCCCCGAGGCGGTGAGCCCGGCGGCGGTGAGGGCCCGCAGGGCCGACCCGTCGGCGTCCGCGAACGTCACGATCGCCTGCCCGTCGCCCTGCCCGTCGCCCTGCCGAGGCGACCCGAGGGCGTCGCACAGCCGATCCGCGAGACCGGTGGCGTGCCTCCAGACCGCATGCTGGTCGAGCGCGACCGCGTGCTCGAGCGCGGCCACGGCGCCGGGCCAAGCTTGCCAGGCCGGGGAGACGTCGAAGCGGCGGGCGTCGTCGGCCAGGTGCATGGCGGGTCCGTAGCAGGAGGACCACACGTCCGCTCCCGCGTACCAGCCGGCCTGCACCGGGCGGAGCCGACCGAGGGCGGTGTCGGAGAGCGTCATGAAGGCGACGCCGCGCGGTGCGCAGAGCCACTTGTAGGTGTGCGTGAGCGTCACGTCGAACGGTGCGGCGTCGACGGGCAGGACGCCGGCGGCCTGCGTGAGGTCGCAGAGGGTCAGGGCACCGACGCGTCGCGCGGCGGCGACGACCGGGTCGGGGTCCGTGACCACACCGGTGGCGGACTGCACCGCGGACCACGCGACCAGGGCCGTGTCGGGTCCGACCGAGGCGGCGAGCCGGTCCAGCGGGACGCTCCGGACCCGGATGCCGCGGTGCGCCTGCGCGAGGAACGGGAAGACGACCGAGCTGAAGTCGCCGTCGGGGACGACCACCTCGGCACCGTCCGGCAGCGCGTCGGCGACGACGGCGGCCATCACCGAGGTCTGCGAACCGGTCGCGACGCGCTCCGCGGGGACGCCGACCAGCGCGGCGAAGAGCGTGCGGCCTTCCTCGACCAGGGCCCCGTACCGGGCCGGTGAGGTCTCCGCACGGGACCACGCGTCGAGGTCGGCTCGCTGGGCGGCGAGGGTGCCGCGGGTCGGCAGGCCAGCGGTGCACGCCGCCAGGTAGCCACGGCCGGCCGGGAAGGAGTCCATGCGGACAGCGTCCCGGTTCCCGCCCCATCACACCAGGGCCGGCTCGTTGTGCCACCGATAACATTGCGTGATGGACGAGATCGATCCCCAGCTGCTCCGGATCCTGCGCGCCGTGGCCGACGGCGGGTCGATCACCCGCGCCGCCGCCGCGATCGGGTCGAGTCAGCCCGCCGTCAGCCAGCTAGTGGCCCGGGCCGAGCAACGCCTCGGGCACGCGCTGGTGCTGCGGGGCGGACGCGGGGCCACACTCACCCACGCCGGCCAGGTGCTCGCGGACCACGCCCTGCACGTCCAGGCCGCACTCACCGCCGCGCGCGAGGACCTGGACGCCGTCGGCGGGCTCAGCCGCGGTCGGGTGCGCCTCGCCGGGTTCCCGAGCGCGTCCTCGGCGCTCGTGCCCGCCGTGCTCGCCCGGCTGGCGGCGACGGCACCGGGCGTGACGACCTCGTACGTCGAGGTCGAACCGCCCGAGGCGCTCGACCTGCTGCGCGGCGGTGCGGTCGACGTCGCCCTCACGTTCACCTACGTCGGGGACGAGATCGGGTCGGCGCCGGACCCCGGGCTCGTCACCCGGGCGCTCGGGCGCGATCCGCTCGCCCTGGTGACGCCGGTCGAGCCGGGAGGCGCGGAACGACGCCGCCCCGTCGGCTCCACCGTCGTGGACCTCGCGTCCCACCACGACGCCCGGTGGATCGGGGGCTGCCCGCGCTGCCGAGGCCACCTGCTCGCCTCGTGTGCGAGCGCGGGGTTCACGCCGGACATCGTGCTCGAGACGGACAACGCGGCCGCGGTGGTGGGACTCGTCGCCGCGGGGCTCGGGGTGGCGCTGCTCCCCCGGCTGGCACTCGCGACGACGGTCATCCCCGCGGGTGTCGCGATCGATCCGGTGGACGACGACCTGGCCCGACGCGTCGAGGTCGTCGTGGCGCGCGGGGCCGAGCGGGTCCCCAGCGTGCTGGCCGCGCTGGACGCCGTGCGGTCGGCGGCGCACCTGCTCGACGGGCCGTTGCCGGGTTGAGGAGTGGCGCGCAGCCGAGTCTCGGCTGCGCGGACATTCCGCGCCGCTCAGACGGCGCAGCCTGTCCGCGGATCCGAGACTCGGCCCCGGCCCGGCGTCCGCCTCGGCTCGGACTACGCCGTCGGGGCGTCGACCGCGCCGCCGTAGCGGCGGTCGCGGCTGGCGTACTCCTCGATCGCACCCCACAGGTCGGTGCGGCGGAAGTCCGGCCAGAGCCGGTCGAGGAACACCATCTCGGCGTAGGCGGACTGCCAGAGCAGGAAGTTGCTCGTGCGCTGCTCGCCGGAGCTCCGGAGGAACAGGTCGACGTCGGGCATCTCGGGCACGTAGAGCCGCTTCGCCAGGGCCTTCTCGGTGACCTGGCTCGGCTTCAGGCGCCCGGCGGCGACGTCCTCGGCCATGCCCCGCACCGCGTCGACGATCTCGTTCCGGCCGCCGTAGTTCACGCACATCGTCAGCGTCAGGACGTCGTTGCCCGCGGTCATCCGCTCGGCGGTCTCGAGCTCGTCGATGACGCTCCGCCACAGTCGCGGACGCCGACCGGCCCACCGCACCTTGACGCCCCACTGGTGCAGTTGGTCGCGGCGCCGACGGATGACGTCGCGGTTGAAGCCCATCAAGAACCGGACCTCTTCCGGGGAGCGCTTCCAGTTCTCCGTCGAGAACGCGTACGCCGACACGTGCCCGACGCCGATCTGGATGGCGCCCGCGACGACGTCGAGCAACGACGCCTCGCCCGCCTTGTGCCCCTCGATCCGCGTCAGACCGCGGCCGTTCGCCCACCGGCCGTTGCCGTCCATGACGATGGCCACGTGCTCCGGCACGAACCGGGCCGGGATCGCCGGGGGCGTCTCGCCGGTCCAGTCGATCGGGCGGAACGGTTCGACGTCGTCGGGGCGGCGTGGGCTCATGCGGTGGGGGCTCCTTCGACAGCGGGATCGGGGTCGGGCACGGCGGGTGCCGGGGTCGAGGCCACCGCGCGCGCTGTCGCCTCAGGTCCGCCGTGGGTCTGGGGCACGGGCATCGGGTGCTCGGAGCGGTCGACGTGCGGCAGGGACCGGAGCGATCGTTCCAGGTGCCACTGGGCGTAGGCCGCGACCACGCCGGAGGCCCGCGAACGCGTCCGCTCGTCGGTGGCGTCCACCGTCGCCCAGTCACCCGCCAGCAGGGAGCCGAGCACACCGAGCGTCGCCGGGTCGAGCCGGGGAGTCCCCGGGGGCGCCGCACGGTCGGCGACGACACCACCGAGCTGCACCACGAAGGCCGAGTGCGGGCCGGGCTCCCCCGTCACCGCACAGTCGCTGAACGAGGGCGCCCACCCTGCGATGCTCATCGCGCGGAGCAGGTACGAGTCGAGGGTCGCGCTGGACTGGTGTTCGCCGCGGGACAACGAGCGGAGCGCCCCGACGAGCAACAGGTACTGCTGCAGCCCGGCGTCGGCCTCGCTCAGTCGGTCGGCGGTCTCGACCATGGCGCTGGCCGCCGTGTACGCGCCGTAGTCGGCGACGATCTGGGCCCCGTACGCACCGAGGGACTCCGCCTGGGTGACGATGTCGAGCGACCGGCCCTCGTAGAACTGGGCGTCCACGACCATGAACGGCTCGAGCCGGCTGCCGAACTTCGACGCCGTCCGCCGCACGCCCTTGGCCACCGCGCGGATCTTGCCGTGCTGCCGCGAGAGCATCGTGACGATGCGGTCGGCTTCACCGAGCTTGTGGGTGCGCAACACGACGCACTCGTCCCGGTACAGCGGCATGACCCCAGTATCCCCCGCCCCGCCGACAGCCGCGTGCGGTGCGGGGCGGGGGCACTGCGACAAGACGCCGTCGTCTTCGCCGGACGCCGCGCACTCGTCGAGACGCCGCGACTTTCGGAGGCGCCTCGGCAACACGACGGCGTCTTGCGTCAGGCAGTGAACGTGCGCACAGACGGGAGGCGCGGTGCGGGACGGACCCACACCTGGGCCCACACCGGCCGGTACCTGGTCGACGCGCCAGCGGCGATCAGGCCGTGCCCGGTGGGGAGCCTCCTGTCTGGTTGCGTCTCAGGCGGAGACGAGCTCCGGCGCATCTGCTCCGGCCGCGGCACCCGCGCGCACCGCGCGGTTCACCGCGGACACGATCGCCTTGAGCGACGCCGTCGAGATGTCGGCGTCGATGCCGACGCCCCACAGGCGCACGCCGTCGACGTCGAGCTCGACGTAGGACGCGGCCTTGGCGTCACCGGAGGCGCTCATCGTGTGCTCGGAGTAGTCGTACAGGGTGACCTGGACGCCCTGCTCGGCGAGCACCTTCAGGAACGCGTCGATGGGACCGGTGCCGACGGCCTCGGCCGTGACCGCGCCCTCGTCGACCCGGAGAGCCACGGACAGCGAGGTCGTGCCCTCGAAGTCGCTCGACGTCGCCGTCTTGGTGAGCTCGTAGCGGCCCCACTTCTCGTCGTCGATCGACGCGGGCAGGTACTCGTCCTGGAACACGTCCCAGATGCGCTGCGACGAGAACTCGCCACCCTCGGTGTCGGTGTGCCGCTGGACGACGCCGGAGAACTCGATCTGCAGCTTGCGGGGCAGGTCGAGGGCGTGGTCGGTCTTGAGCAGGTACGCCACACCGCCCTTGCCGGACTGCGAGTTGACGCGGATGACGGCCTCGTACGACCGGCCGATGTCCTTCGGGTCGACGGGCAGGTACGGCACCGCCCACGCGATCTCGTCGATGTCCTTGCCCGCGGCGGCGGCCTTCGCCTTCATCGCCTCGAAGCCCTTGTTGATGGCGTCCTGGTGCGAGCCGCTGAACGCCGTGTACACCAGGTCACCCGCCCACGGCTGGCGCTCGGGCACCGGCAGCTGGTTGCAGTACTCGACGGTGCGCTTCACCTGGTCGATGTCGGCGAACGAGATCTCCGGGTCGATGCCCTGCGTGAACAGGTTCATCCCGAGGGCGACCAGGTCCACGTTGCCGGTGCGCTCACCGTTGCCGAACAGGCAGCCCTCGATCCGGTCGGCGCCGGCCAGGTAGCCGAGCTCGGCGGCGGCGACCGCGGTGCCGCGGTCGTTGTGCGGGTGCAGCGACAGGATGACGTCCTGGCGGTGGGCGAGGCGGCGCGACATCCACTCGATCGAGTCGGCGTAGACGTTCGGCGTGGCCATCTCGACGGTGGCGGGCAGGTTGATGATGACCTTGCGCTCGGGCGTCGGCTCGAAGACCTCGAGCACGGCGTTGCAGATCTCCAGCGCGACCTCGAGCTCGGTGCCCGTGTAGGACTCCGGCGAGTACTCGTAGTAGATCGCCGTGTCGTGCTGCAGCGTCGCCTCGGCCGCCTTGCAGAGCTTCGCACCGGCGACCGCGATGTCCACGACACCCTGCACGTCGGTGCGGAAGACGACCTCGCGCTGCACGATGCTAGTGGAGTTGTACAGGTGGACGATGGCCTGCTTCGCGCCGTCGATCGCCTCGTAGGTGCGCTGGATGAGGTGCTCGCGCGCCTGGGTCAGCACCTGGATCGTGACGTCGTCGGGGATCGCGCCCTCGTCGATCAGCGACCGGACGAAGTCGAAGTCGGTCTGCGAGGCGCTCGGGAACCCGACCTCGATCTCCTTGTAGCCCATCCGGACGAGGAGGTCGAACATCGCCCGCTTGCGCTCGGCGTCCATCGGGTCGATGAGCGCCTGGTTGCCGTCACGCAGGTCGACGGCACACCAGCGCGGCGCCTTGTCGATGCGCTTCGTGGGCCACGTGCGGTCCGGCAGCTCGACGGCGATCTGCTCGTGGAAGGGGACGTACTTGTGGATCGGCATCCCGGAGGGCTGCTGCGTGTTCTGCATCGTTCTTCGCTTTCGTCGCGTGTTCGTGAGCCGGTGTTCGTGGGCTCTGGTCAGTGCGGCCACGACGGACTCCGCGACGAGGTGGGCCGGAGTGTCAGGCCTCGTCGCGGCAGCGAAGGAGGAGCAGTGCGGAGTACATCGGGACCCACGGTAGCACCGGATCAGCGGGCTGGCGCAAGCGTGTGACGCAGGACCTCGGCGCGCTCGAGCGGGGATGCAGGCTGGCGTGCCGAGCGGGGTGCCGAGCGGCTCCGAGCGGCCCCGAGAAGCTCCGAGCGGCTCCGAGCGGTCACGACATGCCGCGGGTCGGTCGCCGAGTGGTCACGTTCTGTCGCCCGGACCGCGTTCAGACGACAGATCGAGACCACTCGGCGGACGTGAGCGGCGTGGCCGCGCCGTGCAGAGGACGTCGGCGTGACGCCACGACGACACGGGAGGCCCGGTGCCAGCTGGCACCGGGCCTCCCGTCTCGTCGTGTGGTGCGCCGAGGGCGCCGGGTCAGTCGACCGCGAGCGCCTCGGTCGGCGGGACGCGCATCGCGCGGCGCACCGGGGCGATGGTCGCGACGACCGCCAGGACCAGCGCGCCGACCACCACGATGCCGATCGTCAGCGGCGGGAGCACCGGCGACACGGGGGTCCCGAGCGACCCGAGGAGCGTCTGCCCGCCGACCCAGCCGTACAGGGTGCCGAGCGCGAGACCCGAGACGACTGCCGCGACGACCATCTGCACCGCCTCGGTGACGATCATCCGGCGCACCTGGGCACCGGTCAGGCCGAGCACGCGGAGCAGCCCGAGTTCGCGTCGACGCTGGAGCACCCCGAGTGCCAGGGCGTTCACGACCCCGACGGCCGCGATCACGGCGGAGAACCCGACGATCACGCTGACGACGGCGTTGATCTGCACGAACAGGTCACGCTGCGCCTCGATCATCGCCGGTGTGGCACTCCCCTCGCTCAACGCGCGCATCTGGGTCTCGAGCACGTGCTGCATGATCCCGAGCGCCACCGCGAAGGTGACGAGCAGGGTGACACCGATGACGAGCCCGATGGTCGCCCGCGAGGACCGCCCCGGCGCCCGCATCGCGTTGCGCCCGGCGAGCAGGACCACCGGGTCGTGCGAGCCGATGCGCCCGATGAGCTGCAGCACGGGCGGCATCACGATCGTCGCCCCGACCGCGACCCCGGCGAAGGAGACGAACCCGCCCAGCGCCGCCGGCAGGACCGCGACCGGGGACACCGAGCTGACGGCGAACCCGAGCGCCATCAGCAGCGCACCGCCGGCCATGAGCACGATCGCCCAGACCTTGCGGGCGGTACCGGACCGGACGTCGTCGTGGCTGGGCTCGACGGACGACGAGAGCGCTTCGAGCGGGGTGACGGTGAGCACGCGACGCGACCCGGAGGCGAAGGCGCCCCAGGTGGCGAGGACGACGGCAACGACCGGCAGGACGAGCTCCCACGGCACGTACGTGTACTCGGTGTCGGGCAGGACACCGTTGCCCCGCAGGACGGCGACGAAGAGTGCCGAGAGTGCGGTCCCGACGACGGCACCGATGACCCCGCCGAGCACGCCGACGACCAGACCGGTCCGGGTGATCCGCGCACGGAGCGTGGCTCCGGTCGCCCCGATGAGCCGCTGCAGCGCGATGATCCGGGTCTGCCCGGCGATCAGGGTGGCGCAGGTGTTCGCGGTGACGATCGCGCCGACGTAGAGCGCGATGCCGAGGAACAACCACCCGACCACGGACAGGATCGCCTTGATCGGCCCGAGGTCGGCGACGCCGGCTGCTCGGAGCGCTTCGGTGACGATGCCCGGTGCGATGACCAGGGCGGAACCGAACGTGGTGCCGAGGGCGGCGACCAGGACGGTGGGAGCGAAGGAGCGGACGCCGTTCACGCTGCCGCCTCCATCCCGAGCATCGTGGTGGAGATCGCGCCGGCGTCCATCGCCGGGCGGTCGGCGACGATCCGGCCGTCGGCCAGGAACAGGATGCGGTCGGCGTTCGCGGCGGCCACCGGGTCGTGCGTGACCATGACGACGCTCTGGCCCCATTCCTGCACGGCACCGCGCAGGATCGACAGGACGTCGCGACCCGTGCGGGAGTCGAGGGCACCGGTCGGCTCGTCGGCGACGACCACCGCCGGTCGCGAGGCGAGGGCCCGCGCGATGGCGACGCGCTGCTGCTGCCCGCCGGAGAGCTGGTGCGGCCGGTGGGTCAGCCGGTTGCCGAGTCCGAGCATCTCGACCAGACGGTCGATCCAGGCGGTCTCCTCGCGCGAGGGCTTGTGCCCACCGAGCAGGAACGGCAGCCGGATGTTCTCGCTGACGTCGAGCGTCGGGACGAGGTTGAACGACTGGAAGACGAAGCCCAGTCGGCGACGGCGCAGCTCGGTGAGGTCCTTGTCGCCCAGCGCCGTGATGTCGACGCCGTCGATGTGGATCCGGCCGGTGGTCACGGCGTCGAGGCCGGCCGCGACGTGCATGAGCGTCGACTTGCCGGACCCGGACGGCCCCATCACCGCGGTGAACTCCCCCACGCCGATGTCGACGCTGACGTCGTCGAGCGCGGTGACGCGTCGGGCGTCGTCGCCGTAGTGCTTGGACACGTGGTCGAGGCGGATGATCGGAGCGTGGCTGGTGGTCATGCATCCACGATGGCCGCCGCCGGCCCCGTCACGCGTCGCTCGGACGGCTCCTGTGGATCGTCCGCTCGGCTCGGTTGTCTGTGGAGGGGTCATCCGTCGGGATGACCCGGCGTCACTCGGCCTTGGTGACGAGCCCGTGTTCGTGGGCGAAGACGACGAGACGGACCCGGTCGCGGAGCTCGAGCTTCGTCAGGACCCGCGAGATGTGCGTCTTCACGGTCGCCTCGCTGACGTACTCGTGCTGGGCGATCTCGCTGTTGCTGAATCCGCGGGCGGCCAGGTCGAAGATCTCGCGCTCACGCGGGGTGAGGTCGGAGAAGGCTGCGGGCACCGCAGCGGCGCGTCCGACCGAGTCGTCGTACCGTCGCAGGAGCTCACGGGTCGCCGAGGCGGCGAACACCGCGGTGCCGGCGTGCACGGTGCGGACCGCGGCGAGCAGGAACTCGGGGTCGGCGTCCTTGAGCACGAACCCGCTCGCTCCGGCACGGATGGCCTTGGCGGCGGCTTCGTCGAAGTCGAACGTCGTCAGCACGAGGACCTTCGCGCCGTCGGTGCCGGACTGCTCGACGATGTGGCCGGTCGCCGTGATGCCGTCCATCACGGGCATCCGGACGTCCATCAGCACCACGTCGGGGCGGGTCCGGCGGACGAGCTCGACCCCCTCGGCCCCGTCGCCGGCCTCGCCGACGAACCGCAGGTCGGGCTGCGAGTCGATGAGCATCCGGATGCCGGTGCGGAAGAGCGCTTGGTCGTCGACGAGGGCGACGCGGATCGCATGATCGTCGGTCGGGGTCGTGGTCATCGGGCGCTGCGCTCCTGCTCGGTGGGGGTGATGCGACCGCGGGGCATCTGCCCACTGGCCGGGACGGTCGGCATCCGGACGGCGACCGCGAAGTCGTCGCCCCGGGCTCCTGCGGTCATCGTGCCACCGGTCATCACGGCGCGCTCGCGCATGCCGACCAGTCCGTGGCCCGTGCCCGGGCCGCGGACACCGTCGTCGGCTCGGCGGTTCACGACGGCGATCTCGACCGTGTCCGGTCGGTAGGTCAGGGCGGCGTGCACCGGACAGCCCGGCTCGCCGTGCTTGTACGCGTTCGTCAGGCTCTCCTGCACGATCCGGTACACCGCGAGCTGCGTGGTGGTCGGCAACCCGCCGGGGTCGCCCTCGCGCTCCACCCGGACGTCGAGCCCGAGTTGGCGCATCTCGTCGACGAGCCGGTCGATGTCGTCGATCTCGGGCGTCGGCGCGGTCCCCTGCTCGTGCCGGAGCGCGCCGAGGAGTTCACGGACGTCACCGAGCGCCCGCCGGGCCGTCGTCGAGATGGTGCTGAGCGCTTGATCGGCGACGGCGGGGTCGGCCTTCAGCGCGTACCGGGCGCCGTCGGACTGCGCGATGACGACCGCGAGCGAGTGGGCGACGATGTCGTGCATGTCGCGGGCGATCCGGACACGCTCCTGCTCGACGGCCACGGCCCGGTCGGCCCGCGCGGCGTCACGCTCGGCGAGCAGCTGGGCTTCGCGGCTCATGCTCGCCGACCGACGGGTCCGGACCACGAGCCCGGCGAGCCAGGGCAACAGGAGCAGGAGCAGGACGACGGCGAAGAACGAGAACGTGACCTGCAGCGACTCCTGCAGCGGGGTCGAGGCGGTCTCGTACGTGAGCCGGTTCTGGTAGTCGTCGAAGCCCAGGTAGGCCGCCGCGGTCACCGAACCGACGATCGCCGACACGAGTCCGGCCAGCCGCACACGACGGCTGCCGTACGCACTCGTCGTGTACATCACGCCCGCGACGAACGCGTTCGAGACGTCCGGCACCTGCAGCGTGACCATCTCGAAGACCGCGAACACCCACGCCACGGCCAGTGCCAGCCCCGGTGACGACCGACGGAGCGCCAGGGCGGCGGTCATGCCGACGACCGTGATCACCGACAGCGGACCATCGATGCCGCGCCCGCTGGCGATCAGCACGAGGCCGCCGAGCAGCACGGCGATCACCAGGTCGGTGATGACCTGCGCACGGAGCATCGGACGGAACACCCGTCCACGGTACGGCGGACCGCTCACCAGCGCGTCCCTCGCCCGGATGACCCGGGCTGCAGGGGTCCGACGATCAGAAGCCGAGGCGTCCGAGCTGCTTCGGGTCACGCTGCCACTCCTTGGCCACCTTCACGCGGATGTTCAGGTAGACGTGCCGGCCACCGAGCAGCGACTCGATCTCGACGCGGGCCCGCGAGCCGACGTCCTTGAGACGCTCGCCCTTGTGCCCGATGACGATCGCCTTCTGACTGTCGCGCTCGACGAACAGGTTCGCGAAGATGCGCAGTGGCCCGTCGGCGTCGTCGTCCTCGTCGGGTTCGACGACGTCCTCGATGACGACGGCCAGCGAGTGCGGCAGCTCGTCACGGACACCTTCGAGCGCCGCCTCACGGATGAGTTCGCCGATGCGCTCCTCGTCGGTCTCCTCGGTCACCGCGCTCGAGTCGTACAGCTGCGGAGACTCGGGCAAGAGGCTCGTGACGACGCCCAGCAGGTCTTCGAGCTGCATGCCCCGTGTGCCCGAGGTCGGCACCACGGCGTCCCAGTCGCGGAGCTTCGAGACGGCCAGCAGCTGCTCGCCGACGCGGTCCTTCGAGGTGCTGTCGATCTTGGTGACGATCGCGATCTTCTTGGCGCGCGGGTACTGGTCGAGCGTGTCGTTGATGAACCGGTCGCCGGGACCGACGGGTTCGTTCGCCGGCACGCAGAACCCGATCACGTCCACGTCGCCCAGCGTGGACTGGACGAGGTCGTTCAGCCGTTCGCCGAGCAGCGTGCGCGGACGGTGCACGCCCGGCGTGTCCACGATGATGACCTGCCCGTCGGGCCGGTGCACGATCCCGCGGATGGCACGCCTGGTGGTCTGCGGCTTCGACGACGTGATCGCGACCTTCTCGCCCACCAGGGCGTTGGTCAGCGTCGACTTGCCGACGTTCGGACGGCCGACGAACGAGACGAAGCCCGCGCGGTAGGGCTTGTCCGAGCCGGCTGGGGTGGTGTCGGGGTCGGTCATGCGTGCGTGGTTCCCGTCGTGGTGGTTTCGGCGTCGTCGAAGGCGTCCTCGACGTCGGCCAGGGCATGGGTGCGCTCGGCGAGCACGGTGATCAGGTGGCGGCGCTTGCCCTCGACACGGTCGGCGGTCAGGACGACGCCGGACACGGTGACGGTCTCGCCGGAGACGGCCAGGTGTCCGAGCTCCTTGGTGAGCAGCCCACCGGCGGTGTCGACGTCGTCGTCGTCGAGCTCGATGCCGAACAGGTCGCCGAGCTCGTCGACCGGCAGTCGGGCGGAGATCCGCCACACACCCGGTTCGACCTCGGTGCGGTCGACGACGGCGCGGTCGTACTCGTCGGAGATGTCGCCGACGAGCTCCTCGATGAGGTCCTCCATGGTCACGAGTCCGGCGACTCCGCCGTACTCGTCGACCACCAGCACCAGGTGGTTCTTGGCGAGCTGCATGTGCCGCAGGGTGTCGTCGGCGTGCTTCGACTCCGGCACGAACTCGGCGGGGCGGAGCAGCCGGCTGACCCGCTCGCCACGGGACGCGGGCCGCTCGTACAGCGACCGCGCGACGTCGCGGAGGTACAGGACACCGCGCACGTCGTCGCTGTCCTTGCCCGTGACCGGCATGCGGGAGACACCGGCGGCGAGGAACTGCTCCATGGCCACACCGAGTGTGTCCGCGCCGTCGACGGTGAGCATGTCCGTCCGCGGCACCATGACCTCACGCACCAGGGTGTCGCTGAACTCGAACACCGAGTGGATGAGCTCGCGGTCCTCGTCCTCGAGCACGTTGCTCTCGGTGGCCTCGTCGACCAGGGAGAGCAGCTGTTCCTCGCTCGACACCGTGGACGCGCTCCGGCCTCGGCCGGGGGTGACCCGGTCGCCGATGTGGACGAGCAGCCCGGCGAGCGGTCCGAGCACGATGCGCACCCCGCGGACGATGCCGCCGGTGGCACCGATGAGCCGCTCGGCGTGGGCCCGCCCGACACTCCGCGGGCTCGACCCGACCAGCACGAACGACACCGCGGTCATGATCGCGGCGGAGACGACGAGCGCCACCCACCAGCTGTCGAAGGCACGCACCAGGGCGATCGTGACGAGCACAGCGGCGGCCGTCTCGGCCAGCACCCGGAAGAAGTTCAGCGCGTTCACGTGCGCGCCGACGTCGTCCGCGATCGCCTCGATCGACCGACGGCGCTTGTTGCCCCTGGCGATCTCCTCGAGGTCGGCACGGGACACCACGGAGAGCGCGGCGTCGCTCGCGGCGAGGAGCCCGCCGAGCACGACGAGCCCCAGCGCCACCGCGAGGAGTCCGGCGACGACGACCATCGGCTACCGCCCTCGGTGCTGGGCGGCGAACGCGGTGAGGATCTCGCCCTGGATGCCGAACATCTCGGCCTTCTCGTCGGGTTCGGCGTGGTCGAAGCCGAGCAGGTGCAGGATGCCGTGGCAGGTGAGCAGGAGCATCTCGTCGGTGCTCGAGTGCCCGGCGGTCTTCGCCTGCTCCTCGGCCACCTGCGGGCAGAGCACGATGTCGCCGAGCAGTCCGGCCGGCGTCGGGTCGTCCTCGGTGCCGGGCCGCAGTTCGTCCATCGGGAAGCTCAGGACGTCCGTCGGGCCGGGCTCGTCCATCCACCGCACGTGCAACTGCTCCATCGCGCCCTCGTCGACCAGCACGATCGCGAGCTCCGCGTCGGCGTGGACGTGCATGGCGTCCAGGGCGAACGCGGCGAGCCGCTGGATCGCGGCCTCGTCCACCTCGACGCCGGACTCGTTGTTGAGCTCGATGCTCACCGGTTGCCTCCTCGGGCATCGTTCTGGGGGTACGGGGGCCGTGCGCGGTCCTGCGGCGGGCGCCCACGACGCTCGGCGCGGTTGGCGCCGTCGGGGTTGCCGACCGGAGCGGTTCCGCGGCCGCCGGGGCGCTGGCCGGCCTGCTCGGCGAGGCGCTCTTCGTCGTAGACCGTGTAGGCGTCGACGATCCGACCGACGAGGGTGTGGCGGACCACGTCCTCGCTGCCGAGACGGGCGAAGTGGATGTCCTCGACCTGGTCGAGGATGCGGGTCACGAGCCGGAGACCGGACACGTTGCCCGGCAGGTCGACCTGGGTGATGTCACCCGTGATGACCATCTTCGAACCGAACCCGAGACGGGTCAGGAACATCTTCATCTGCTCGGGCGTGGTGTTCTGCGCCTCGTCGAGCACGACGAACGAGTCGTTCAGGGTCCGACCACGCATGTACGCCAGCGGGGCGACCTCGACGGTGCCGGCCGCCAGGAGCTTCGGGACGAGCTCCGGGTCCATCATCTCGTTCAGGGCGTCGTAGAGCGGCCGCAGGTAGGGGTCGATCTTGTCGGTGAGCGTGCCCGGCAGGAAGCCGAGCCGCTCGCCGGCCTCGACCGCGGGACGCGTCAGGATGATCCTGTTGACCTCGCGCCGCTGCAGCGCCTGCACGGCCTTCGCCATCGCCAGGTAGGTCTTGCCGGTCCCGGCCGGGCCGATGCCGAACGTGATCGTGTGCTCGTCGATGGCGTCGACGTAGGCACGCTGCCCGTCGGTCTTCGGCCGGACGGACTTGCCGCGGCTCGAGACGATGGGGGTGCCGAAGGTGTCGGACGGCTTGCGGTCGTCGTCGAGGATCCGTGCGGACATCGGGATGTCGGACGGGCCGATCTCCTGCCCGCGCTTGACCATGCCGACGAGCTCGTCGACGAGCGCCTTCGCGCGGGCGACGTCGCGTTCGGGGCCGGTCAGCGTCACCTCGTTGCCACGGACGACCACCCGGACACCCGGGTACTGGCGCTCGACGGTCTTGAGCAGTCGGTCCTGGGGGCCGAGCAGCTGCACCATGGCGATGCCGTCGACCTGGAGCGAGACGGAGACGGGCTGTTCGTCGGCGGCGGTGGGCTGTGCTGGTTCGTTATCCGGCAAGGGTGCCTTCCTGCAGTTCACCTGCGAGTACGTGCGCGTGCACGTGGAACACGGTCTGACCGGCGGCTTCGCCGGTGTTGAAGACGAGTCGGAACTGGCCGTCGGCGCGCTCGTCGGCGATGCGCTGCGCCGTGGCGACCACGTGGGCCAGGAGGTCGGGGTCCCCCGCGGCGAGCTCCGCGACGTTCGCGTACTGCTCCGTCTTGGGCACGACGAGCACGTGGACGGGGGCCTTGGGGGCGATGTCCTCGATCGCGATGACACGGTCGTCCTCGGCGACGATGGTCGCCGGGATCTCGCGCGCGATGATCTTGGAGAAGACGCTGGGCGTGCTGGTGCTCATGGCTCCATCGTAGGACGCGTCCGACGGCGGGGTCCGGCTCACCAGCGACCCAGTCGCGCCTGCAGGACAGCGAGTGCCGCCGGTCCTGCGGTGGAGGTGCGGAGCACGCTGTCGCCGAGTCGGACACGCACCGCACCGGCGGCCTCGAGCCGGTCGAGCTCGGCACCGTCGATGCCGCCTTCGGGTCCGACGACGAGCGCGATGTCCTCGGCGTCCGTCGGTGGTTCCCAGGTGGCGAGCCGCACGGTCGCGGTGGGGTCGAGCACGACGAGTGCGGTCCCTGCTCCGAGAGCCGACACGAGCTGGCCCGTCGTCGCGAGCGGTGCCACCACAGGGACGCGCGGACGGATCGCCTGCTTCGCCGCCTCGTGCGCGATGGCGGCCCACCGCGCACGACCCTTCTCGACCTTCGCGCCGTCCCACCGGGAGACACTGCGCGCAGCCGACCACGGCACCACCCGGTCGACACCGATCTCGGTCGCCGCCTGCACGGCCATCTCATCGCGGCCGCCCTTCGCCAGTGCCTGCACCAGCGTCAGCGACGGACGCGGTGCGTCGTGGTGCTCGAGGGTCTCGACCGCGAGCTCCAGCGTGTCCTTGCCGAGTGCCGTGACCGGCCCGGACACCACGGTGCCCCGACCGTCGGCGATCCGCAGGACCTCGCCGACCCGGACCCGCGCGACGGAGACCGCGTGCCGGCCCTCGGCGCCGTCGAGCGACACCGTGTCGCCGACGACGACGTCGAGCGAGTCGACGAGGTACAGCGACGCCATCAGTGGTTGAAGAACCGGTCGCGGAGCTTGCCGAACATGCCCTGCTGGAACCGGGCGAGCTGCGGAGCCGTCGTCTTGTGCGACTTCGCCAGCTGCTCGACCAGCTGCCGTTCCTTGTGGGACAGCTTGGTCGGGGTGACGACCTGCACGCCGACCCGCAGGTCGCCGCGCCCGTTCCCGCGCAGCTTCGTGATGCCGCGGTCCTTGATGACGAGGACGTCGGCGCTCTGCACACCGGGTCGGATCTCGAGCTCGACCGGACCGTCGAGGCCGTCGATGGTGGTGGTCGTGCCGAGGACGGCGTCGGTCATGCCGACCTCGAGCGTGGCCAGCAGGTCGTCACCGTCGCGGCTGAAGACGTCGTCGTGGCGCACGCGGATCTCGAGGTACAGGTCACCGGACGGGCCACCGGCCGGACCGACCTCGCCCTGGCCCGGCATCTGCAGCCGCAGTCCGGAGTCGACGCCGGCGGGGACGTCCACCGGTACGGTGCGACGGGCGCGGACGCGGCCCTGGCCCTGGCAGGTCGGGCAGGGGCTCGGGATGACGGTGCCGTACCCGCGGCAGGTGCCGCACGGGGCGCTCGTCACGACGTTGCCGAGGAGCGACCGGACCTGGCGCTGGATGTGCCCGGACCCGCCGCAGATGTCGCACGTGCGCGGGCTGGTGCCCGGTGCGCAGCAGGAGCCGTGGCACGTCTCGCACAACACGGCCGTGTCGACCTCGACGTCCTTGTGGGTGCCGAAGACGACCTCGTCGAGGTCGACCTCGATGCGGAGCAGGGCGTCCTGCCCCCGTTCGGCACGGCTGCGGGGGCCGGAGCCACGTCCGCCGCCACCGCCACCACCGAAGAAGGCGTCGAAGATGTCGCTGAAGCCGCCAGCACCGCCTCCGAAGGGGCTGTCGGCCTGCGGTCCGGCGTCGTACCGGCGTCGCTGCTCGGGGTCGCTCAGCACGTCGTACGCGTGCGTCACGTCCTTGAAGCGCTCGGCGGCGTCGGGTGCCGGGTTCACGTCCGGGTGGAGCTCACGCGCCAGGCGGCGGTAGGCCTTCTTGATGTCGGCATCGGAGGCGTCTCGCTGGACGCCGAGGACGTCGTAGTGGTCTGCCACGTATCCCTCAGTCGGTTGGGTTCGGTCGGTTGGTCAATGTTCGCCCAGGAGTTTGGACAGGTACCGGGCGACGGCCCGGACGGCCGCCATGTTCGTGCCGTAGTCCATCCGGGTCGGTCCGAGGACGCCCAGTCGGGCCACCTCGCCACCGGCCAGGTAGCCGCCGGCGACGATGCTCGTGGCGTCGAGCCCGTACTCGGCGTTCTCGACGCCGATGCTGGCCGCCACCGCGATGTCGTCCACCTGCATCTCCCCGAACAAGCGGAGCAGGGTGACTTGTTCCTCGATCGCTTCGAGCACGGGGAAGAGGCCGCCGGAGAAGTCCTGCTCGCTCTTCGCCAGGTTCGCCGCACCGGCCATCAGCAGGCGGTCCTGCCGGTTCGCAGCGACCTGCTCGATGAGCGTGGCGACGACGACCCCGCCGAGCGTCTGGGCGTCGGGGCGGAGCTGCTGCGGCACGGCCCGGAGTGCGGTCGGGACGTCCTGCAGCAGGAGCCCCACCGTCGCGCCGTTCACCACGGTGCGGAGTTCGCCGAGCGAGTCCTCGTCGAGCGCGACGTCGGTCTCGACCACGCGCTGCTCGACCCGGGCGGTGTCGGTGATGAGCACCACCATCAGCCGGGCGTCACCGAGCCGCACCAGCTCGACGTGCTGCACCCGGGCGCGCACCATCGACGGGTACTGCACCAGGGCGACCTGGTTCGTGAGCTGGCTGAGCAACCGGACGGTGCGCCCGAGGACTTCGTCGAGGTCGTTCGGGGCGCCGAGGAAGGTCTCGATGGCGTGCCGCTGCGCGCTGGAGAGCGGACGGGCACCGGCGAGGTGGTCCACGAAGAGGCGGTAGCCCTTGTCGGTCGGCACGCGACCGGACGAGGTGTGCGGGGCCGCGATGAGCTGTTCGTCCTCGAGCAGGGCCATGTCGTTGCGGATCGTCGCGGCGCTGACCCCGAAGGCGTGCCGCTCGACGATGGTCTTCGACCCGACGGGTTCACGCGACGCCACGTAGTCGCGCACGATGGCCTTGAGGACCTCGAGGCTGCGTTCACTGACCACGAGCGTCTCCTTCCCGATCGACCTGGCACTCGGACGTGTCGACTGCTGATCCTACGCCCGACCGCTGACGGCCCGGGACTTCCGGGCGGCCGGCCGATACGCTTCCGCCATGACCTACGGACAGCAGCCCGGCGGCCCTTCCGACCAGCAGCCCGGCGGGCCGCAGCAGCCCGGCGGGCCCCAGCAGCCCAGTGGCCCCCAGCAGCCCGGGGGCCAGTACGGCCCCGGCCCCGGCGGGCCGCAGCAGCCCGGCGGCCCCCAGTACCCCGGCGGGCCCCAGTACCCCTCCGGGTACACCCCGCCCCAGCCGATGAGCCCCGAGGACCAGCGCCTCTGGGCGACGCTGACGCACATCGGCGGCATCTTCTTCACCGTGGTCGCACCGCTGGTGGCCTACCTGGTCCTGCGCGACCGCGGCGGCTTTATCCGCGAGCACACCCGGGTCGCCCTGAACTTCCACATCACGATGGCGATCGCCTACGTGGTCGGTTCCCTCACCTCGGTGTTCGGGGTCGGGCTCCTGATCATCTTCGCCGCGGGCATCGTGTCGCTGATCTTCAGCATCATGGCCGCGATCGCCGCGAACCAGGGCCAGTTCTACCGCTACCCGCTCTCGATCGAGTTCATCAAGCAGTAAGCGGCACGCACTCGGCAGCAAGCAGTGCGCACGCCCCTCAGTCGAGCAGCTCCCGCACCACCGCGTCGGCGAGCAGCCGACCCTGCAGGGTCAGGTCGATGCGTCCCCGCACCGCGGCCGACCCGTCCACGAGCCCGCGTGCGATGAGGCCGGCGACCCGGCCACGGGCCTCCTGGCGGATCTCGCTCGTGGCGAGCTCCCCGCGGACCCGCGCGGCGAGCAGCAGGCGCTCGACGTACCGCGTCTCGTCGTCGATGGTCTCGCGGCCGGCGGCCGGCGACTCCCCCGACAGCACCCGGTTCGCGTAGGCGGCCGGGTGCTTGACGTTCCACCAGCGGGTACCGGCGACGGCGGAGTGCGCACCGGGGCCGACGCCCCACCAGTCGTGGCCCTTCCAGTAGGACAGGTTGTGGCGACTCGCGTGCCCGTCGCCGCGCGCCCAGTTCGAGACCTCGTACCAGGAGTAGCCGGCGTCGCCGAGCACCTGGTCGGCGAGCTCGTACATGTCGGCGGCCAGGTCGTCGTCGGGGGCGGGGAGCTCACCGCGGGCGACCATGCGGCCCATCGCGGTGCCGTCCTCGACGATGAGCGAGTAGGCCGACACGTGGTCGGGCTCGCACGCGATCGCGGCGTCGAGCGAGATCCGCCAGTCGGCGAGCGACTCCCCCGGCGTGGAGTAGATCAGGTCGAGCGAGACGTCGAGCCCCTGCTGCTTCGCGAGGTCGACGACGACGGGGACCCGCAGGGGGTCGTGCGTTCGGTCGAGCGTGGCGAGCACGTGCGGCACCGCGGACTGCATCCCGTAGCTGATCCGGTTGAACCCGCCAGCCCGCAGGGTCTCGAGCGACGCCGCGTCGACGGAGTCGGGGTTCGCCTCGGTGGTGACCTCGGCCCCGGGCAGGATGCCCCACGTGTCGTCGATCGCCCGCAGGATCATCGCCAGGTCGGACGCCGGCAGCATGGTCGGGGTCCCGCCGCCGAAGAACACGGTCGACACAGGGCGCCGCGGCACGCCGGAACGGTCGAGCACGGTCGCGGCCCACTCGATCTCGCGCACGGCGTGGCCGGCGTAGTCGTCGCGACGGACGCCGCGGAGCTCGGAGGCCGTGTAGGTGTTGAAGTCGCAGTAGCCACAGCGCACACGGCAGAACGGGACGTGCACGTAGACGCCGAACGGGACGTCACCGGCGGCGGGAGCAGCGCCGGGGCCGGTGGCGGGGCCCGCTGCCGCCCACGGCGTGATCAGGCCGTCCGCGGGTGCTGGATCGGCGATCGGGAGAGCACTCGGCATGGAGTCCATTGTCCGTCATGATGGGAGCCATGGAGCACCATCCCGTCCCCACCACGGTCCTGTGGGACATCGACGGCACCCTCGTGATGAACGCGTCGTCCCCGGGCAACCTCTACCACCTGGCCCTCGAGCGGGCGGTGGGCCGCGACCTCACCCTGCGGGTGGGGCACCAGCACGGCCGGACCGACGCCGGACTCATCGCCGAGCACGTGCGCGCCCACGCGTTCGAGGACACCCTGATCCCCACGGTCAGTCGGCACCTGCACGACCTGACCGCCGAACGGCACGCCTCCGGCGACCACCGCAGCCCCGTCCCCGGAGCGAAGGCGCTCCTGACCCGGTTCGCCGAGCTCGGGTGGCGCAACGGGCTGCTCACCGGCAACTCGGAGTACCGCGCCCGGGTGAAGCTCACCGGCGCCGGGTTCGACCCCGACGGCTTCGACTGGGAGCACTCGTACTTCGGCGACACCGAGGTCGAGCGGGCGGGGGTCACCCACCGTGCCGCCGCCGACCTGGTCGGCACCCGGGCGGTGATCGTCGGCGACACCCCGCGTGACGGCGAGGCCGCGGACGCCGCGGGCATCCCCTTCCTGGCCGTGGCGACGGGTGTCTACGACGTCGATGCGCTGCGGCACACGAACGCCGTGACCGTCGCACGCGACTGCCAGCAGGACGCCGCCCTCATCGAGGACGCGATCGCCGCGCTCCCACCGCTGCGCTGAGCAGTGGCCGGACGCGCCCGGCGCGACGGCCACGACCCACGCGCGTCGCGCCCGGCGCGACGGCGACGACCCCCGCGCGACAGGCGCGGCCCCGGCGCCTAGTCGCCCCGCAGCGCCGCCAGGTACTTCTCCGCCATGACCTTCTGCTGCCGGCGCACGAACGGCGCGACGAAACGCCACTTCGCGCTCGACGGCTGCGAGAACTGCCGGATCTGCAGCCACACCGAGCCGTCCTGGGTGCGCTCGACGACGAACGACTCCTCGCCGGAGAGGGGATGCCCCTCGAGCGTGCCGTACGCGAAGCCCTTGCGGTCGTGCTCGTCGATGATCGACACGACCCGCACCGGTGCCAGCACGGTCTGCCCGAAGGCGTGGATCGTCAGGGTCGCGCTCGTGCCCGCCGTCAGCAGCGGTGTGCCGTCCGGTGCGAACTTCTCGACCCGGGGCGTCCCGATGGACGCCGGAGCGATCGGCACGCCGTCGTCGTCGAAGGTCACCGGGTTGTACCGGACCTCGTCGTCGTCGGGCTGCTCCTCGACGCGGACCCGCACGCCGCTGCGCTCCTGGATCTGCCACGTCAGTGCCTGCACCACGGCGGTCTCGAACCGCTGGTCGCCGTGTCCGATCCGCGCGCGCGACTCGGCCGGGGTGAAGCCCTCGGGCGGGTAGGTCATGAGGTCCGACGCCTGGGTCGCCCCCACCGCGCCGTACGTCAGGGCGGTCCGGTAGCTCCCGCGGATGCTCATGCCGCCATGCTACTTGGGCGGGCCGCCCCGGATCGAACCGATCCCCTCTCAGCTCCGCCCGACCGGCGCGGCGCCGGTGCGCCCCGAACTGGAGGCCCGACAAGCGCCCGCCACGCGGCTATCGTCAGCAGGTGCCCCACACCACCCCCGCCCGCCCGCGGTCCGTCGACCGCCGGACCGCTGCCCTCGCCGTGCTCACGCTCGTCGCGTTCGGCCTGGCGGCCGCCGCCCGGGTGCTGGTGGACGTGACGACCTCGGCTGCGGCGTCCCCCGCCCGGTACGCCGCCGTCGCACTCGCCCCCGAGGCGTGGACCGGCTTCGACACCGCGAACCTCATCGCCGCCGTCGGGGCCAGCTGTGCCGGCGCCGGGGTGCTGCTGTTCGGTGCCGCACTGGTGTCCGCGGTGCGTCGTCACCCCGGGCGACGGCTCCCGCTCGCCCTCGCGGTGGTGACCCTCGCGATGGTGGTCGGCGCCGTGGCCGCCGGGGTCGCCTCGGGCCGACAGACCGACTTCGACGCGGCTGCCCACTGGGCCATCCTGCGGACCGCACTGGCGGGACTGGCTGCGGCGAGCCTCCCGGCTCTCGGCCTGGCCGCCCTGCGGGCCCGCGCCCGCCGCACCGGCTGAACCGGCGCTACTTCTTCTTCTCTTCGACGTCGCCGGAGAGCGCCGCGATGAAGGCTTCCTGCGGGACCTCGACCCGACCGATGGTCTTCATGCGCTTCTTGCCCTCCTTCTGCTTCTCGAGGAGCTTGCGCTTGCGGGTGATGTCACCGCCGTAGCACTTGGCCAGGACGTCCTTGCGCATGGCGCGGATGCTCTCGCGGGCGATGATGCGGGCGCCGATGGCGGCCTGGATCGGCACCTCGAACTGCTGGCGCGGGATGAGCTTGCGCAGCCGCTCGGTCATGAGCGTGCCGTAGGCGTACGCCTTGTCGCGGTGCACGATCGCACTGAACGCGTCGACCTGGTCGCCCTGCAGCAGGATGTCGACCTTGACGAGGTCGGCGGCCTGGTCGCCGGTGGGCTCGTAGTCGAGCGATGCGTACCCCTGCGTCTTGCTCTTCAGCTGGTCGAAGAAGTCGAAGACGATCTCGCCGAGGGGCATCTCGTAGCGGATCTCGACGCGGTCCTCGCCGAGGTACTCCATGCCGAGCAGGGAGCCACGGCGCTGCTGGCAGAGCTCCATGATCGCGCCGACGTAGTCCTTCGGTGCCAGGATCGCGGCGCGCACCATCGGCTCGCGGACCTCGACGATGCGCCCGGTCGGGAACTCCGAGGGGTTCGTGACCTCGGTCACGGCGTTGTCCTCGGTCGTGACCTCGTAGATCACGCTCGGGGCGGTGGTGATGAGGTCGAGGCCGAACTCGCGGGACAGCCGCTCGGTGATGATCTCGAGGTGCAGCAGCCCGAGGAACCCGCAGCGGAACCCGAAGCCGAGCGCGACCGAGGTCTCCGGCTCGTAGACCAGTGCGGCGTCGGAGAGCTTGAGCTTGTCGAGCGCTTCACGGAGCACCGGGTAGTCGCTGCCGTCGATCGGGTACAGGCCCGAGAACACCATCGGCTTCGGGTCGGTGTAGCCGGGCAGTGCCTGGGTCGCCGGCTTCTGCGCGCTGGTGACGGTGTCGCCGACCTTCGACTGGCGGACGTCCTTCACGCCGGTGATCAGGTAGCCGACCTCGCCGACCGACAGGCCCTTGGTGGGCTTCGGCTCCGGGCTCGAGACGCCGATCTCCAGGATCTCGTGCGTCGACTTGGTCGACATCATCTGGACCTTCTCGCGGGGCGAGATGGTGCCGTCGATCATGCGGACGTATGTGACGACGCCGCGGTAGCTGTCGTAGACCGAGTCGAAGATCATCGCGCGGGGCGCGGCCTCGGCGTCGCCGACGGGGGCCGGCACGCGGCGGACCACCAGGTCGAGGAGCTCGGACACGCCGACGCCCGTCTTGCCGGAGACCCGGAGGACGTCCTCGGGCTTGCCACCGATGAGCTGCGCGAGCTCGGCGGCGTACTTGTCCGGCTCGGCCGCGGGCAGGTCGATCTTGTTGAGGACCGGGATGATCTCGAGGTCGTTCTCGAGCGCCAGGTACAGGTTCGCGAGCGTCTGCGCCTCGATGCCCTGCGCGGCGTCGACGAGCAGGATCGCGCCCTCGCACGCCGCCAGGGACCGCGAGACCTCGTACGAGAAGTCGACGTGCCCCGGGGTGTCGATCATGTTCAACGCGAAGGTCTCACCGTCGAGTTCCCACGGCATGCGGACGGCCTGCGACTTGATCGTGATGCCGCGCTCGCGCTCGATGTCCATGCGGTCGAGGTACTGCGCACGCATCGCGCGGTCCTCGACGATGCCGGTGATCGACAGCATGCGGTCGGCCAGCGTCGACTTGCCGTGGTCGATGTGCGCGATGATGCAGAAGTTGCGGATCGCGTCGGCCGGGGTCGCTGCGGGCTCCAGCGGAGCGGATGCTTGTGGGCTCACGGTTCCTCAGGTGGGTCGGACGGTCGCAACAGTCTCCCACGCTTCACCCGCCCTGGAGGCACGGCGCGCATCCGCCACGCACGGTGCGCGGTTGATCCGCTTCCGGTGCGCTCTCGCGTCGGCGTGCTGGACCCCGCACGGTGCGAGGTCGGCGGGTCCGTGCGCCGTTGACCGCCCGGTGACCGGATGCTGCTCGGCACGGGGCGAGCATCCTCGCACCAGGTGGAGGACCGCGCACCGTGCGCCGACCTGCCGACCGGCACCGGGCCTCCCCGCCGCGTGAACCGCGTCAGACGGCCGCGTGCGCCGGAGCCGGCAGCGCGCCCAGGCCGCGCCGCAGGTCGTCCGCGGTGGCGGCGAGGCAGACGCGGATCCACCCCTCGCCGGAGCGTCCGAAGGCGCTGCCCGGCGCGACGGCGACCCGTGCACGCTGCAGGAACCCGAGCGCCCACTCCGCGATGTCGCCGTCGGAGGCGTGCGACATGTCGATCCACAGGTAGAACGCCCCGCGCGGGTCGAGGTACCGGATGCCCGCGGCGTCGAGCGTCTCCTTCGCGACCTCGAGGTTCGCGCGGTAGTGCTCCCGGGCGTCGCGCACCGCGGAGTGGTCCCCCACGATCGCCGCGAGGGCCGCGTACTGGTCGGGTTCGGCGACGCAGCTGATCATCGCTTCCTGCGTGGTCCGCATCGTCGCGCCGAGGCCCTTCGGGGTGACGAGGTACCCGACACGGACACCGGTCATCGCGTACGTCTTGCTCAGCGAGAACGCCGAGAACACGCGGTCGTCCTCGTCGAGTGCGGCCAGGCTAACGTGGCGGGTGCCGTAGGTGAAGTACTCGTAGACCTCGTCGCTGATCACCCACAGGTCGTGCCGCTTCGCGAAGGCGAGGAGCGCACGGAGGGTCTCTTCGCCGAACACCGAACCGAGCGGGTTCGAGGGCGAGTTCACGACGAGCACCCGGGTGCGTTCGGTGACGCTCGCCTCGAGGGCCGGCAGGTCGGGCTCGAACCCGTGCTGCGGCTCCAGCCGGTACGGCACCGGCGTCGCCCCGATGATGTGGGCGTTCATCGTGAACGTCGTGTAGCCGGGCTCCGGCACGAGCACCTCGTCACCCGGGCTCAGGGTCAGCGTCATCGCCTGGAACAGCGCCTGCGTCGCGCCGATCGTCATCCAGATCTGCTCGAGGTCGGCCTCGATCCGGTTCTCACGGCGGAGCTTGTCGCGGACGGCCTCGCGGAGCGGCGCGATCCCGCCGTTCGGGGTGTACCCGGTGCGGTCCTCGGTCCACGCACGACGGGCCGCCTCGCCGATGTGCGGCGCCACCGGGACGTCCGGCTCGCCGATCACGAGCATCGTGACGTCGGTGCCGCTCGACTGCAGCAGGGCCGCCTGCTCGAAGACCCTCCGGATGCCGGAGGCGGGCACGGTGTCGATGCGCGGTGCGAGGGAGGGCATGTCCGTCACGCTATCCGCTGCGTGTTGCCACGGCGTTTCGGCGCGGTCGGCCGCGGGCTTCCGCCGATCCGGCGGTGTTTCGTGCTTTGGTGGCGGCCCCGCGGCCTGGTAGTGTTGGTGGCTGGCTTCCGCGTTCCCCGCCCACGGGTGGAACGCGATGCGACCAAGGGCCCCTCTACCCTGCGGTCGCGCCCACCCGTACGAGACGAGCAGGAGCAATTCATGGCGAACATCAAGTCGCAGATCAAGCGCATCAAGACCAACCTCAAGGCCACCGAGCGCAACAAGGCGTACAAGTCGGAGCTCAAGACGCACATCCGTCGTGCCAACGACGCCGTCGCCGCCGGTGACAAGGACAAGGCCGTCGCGGCCCTGGCCCTGGCGTCGAAGAAGCTCGACAAGGCCGTGAGCAAGGGTGTCATCCACAAGAACCAGGCCGCGAACCGCAAGTCGGCCATCGCGAAGAAGGTCTCGTCGCTCTGACGCCCTGACCCTTCTGGTCCGAAGGCCCCGCACCGTTGGTGCGGGGCCTTCGTCGTGCGTGGGGCGCTGTGCGTTGGGTGCGTGCGCGGTGTGGGGTGCGTTGGGTTCGTTTCGTGAGCAGAAAGGGTCGGGTCGCGATGGCGGACCCGACCCCTTCTGCTCACGAAACGCCGGCTGATCGGCGCGGGAAATCCGGGAGGCGCGACTCGCCTCAGCGGGGCTCGCCGCGTCGCGCGATGGTGCGGACCATGACCTCGAGCGCGTAGTGCGCGTCGCGCGAGCCGCCCTTCACCGCGGTGTCCGCCTCGGCGATGCTGATGATCGCGTTCGCCAACCCGGACTCGCTCCAGCCGGCGACGTCACGCTGTGCGCGCTGCACCTGCCACGGCGCCATGCCGAGCGCCGAGGCCGCCTGCCCACTCGGGCCCCGGAACGCGCTGACCTTCGCCATCGTGCGGATCTTGCTCGCGAACGCGGCGACGATCGGCACGGGGGCTTCGCCGGTGGCCAGGGCGTGTCGCAGCTCGACGATCGCCGGTGCCGAACGACCCGCGAGCGCGATGTCGGCGACCTTGAACGCGTTCGTCTCGACGCGGCCGCCGTAGTACTTGTCGACGACCTTGTCGGTGATCTCCTCGGCCTCGTCCGCCAGGAGCTGCCGGCACGCCGCGGCCAGTTCGGCGAGGTCGTCGGCGAACGCGGTCACCAGGGTACGGACGGCGGACAGGGCGATCCGGCGTCGTGCGGCCCGGAACTCGGCGTTCACGAAGTCGATGCGGTCGGTCTCGCGCTTGAGCTCGTCGCAGAGCACCTCGACCCCGCCGCCGACGCCGCTGCGGATCGTGTCGAGGAGCTTCTTGCCGCGCATGCCGCCGCCGTGCCGGAGCACCAGGGTGACGTCGTCGGCGGGGGCCTGCAGGTACGAGATCGTCTCGGTGATGAAGGCGTCGGTGCACTTCTCGACGTTGGTCACCTGCACCAGTCGCGGCTCGCCGAACAGCGACGGGCTGGCGAGGGTGGCGAGCAGCCCGGGGGCGTACTGGTCGGCTTCGAGGTCGTGCACCTCGAGCGCGGGGTCCTCGCCCTGCAGCAGGTCCTTCAGCACACCGCGGGCGCGGTCGGCGAGGAACGCTTCGGGCCCGGTGATGAGCACGACCGGCGCCGGACGGATCCCCGACCAGGGCACCTGGTCGATCTTCGCTGCGGCGCGCGCGGGCTTCTTGGCGGCCATGTGGTCCTTCCGGTGGTGCCGGCCCGGACGGTGCCGGGTCGAGTGGTGCACCGTCGATCCTACGGGCGGCCGCCGACGGCGAGCGTTCCGTCCACACCCGCACCTCGTTGGTGCCGGACCGAGCGAGCACGACGGTTCCGCGCTGATCGGTGCGGAGCGGCAGCGTGCCGGCGGCATCGAGCACGTCGAGGGCCGACGCGGTCGGGTGCCCGTACGTGTTGTCCGCACCGACCCCGATCAGCCCGACGCGCGCGGCGAGCCCCCGGTAGAGCTGCGGGTCCTGGTCCGCCGAGCCGTGGTGCGCCACCTTCACGACGTCGATCGGCCCCGCCGGCAGTCCCCCGGAGCTCCGGAGCCGGCGTTGCGACGACTCCCCCAGGTCACCGAGGAAGACCCCGGTCAGACACACGGCGCAGGCACTGCCGTCCGCCGGCCCGGTGACCAGCACGATGCTCGCGTCGTTGCCGGCGTCACGGCTGCCGGCCAGGGGCCAGGCGACCCGCCAGACGAGCGGCCCGAGGGTGCCGGAGACCCGGTCGTCGGCGGACCGGACGTCCACACCCGCGCGCCGCAGGTCGTCGACCACCCGGCCGTCCGACGCGCGTCCGACGGGTCCGACCAGGGCAGTCTCGACCGTGTCCGCCACGGCTCCCACCGCGCCGACGTGGTCGCGGTCGAAGTGCGTCAGGACGAGCAGGTCGATCCGGCTGATCCCGAGCAGGTCCAGGCACGCCAGGAGCCGTTCCTCGTCGTCGCCGGTGTCCACGAGGGCAACGGCGTCGTCGCCGCGGAGCAGCACGGCGTCGCCCTGCCCGACGTCGCACGCGGCCACCGACCAGTCGCCGGGGACGGAGCCGCGCACCACGAGCACCGGGACGGTGACCGCTGCGACACCGACCACGAGCACGGACCCTGCGGCGAGCAGCAACCGGGAGCCGATCCGGCCCCGGACCAGCACGGCCGTCGCGATGCAGCCGCACACCAGCACGGCGGCGGCCACGCCGAGCACTCCGGCCGGCCACGGCGCCGAGGCGTGCGGCAGGGCGGCCGCCCCGTGCGCGATGCCCCCGACGGCAGCAGCGGGCACCCACGCGACGGCCGCGAGCGCCTGGGCACCCGCCGGCCACACCGGTGCGACGGTGCACGCGGCGAGTCCGATCACCGTGACGACCGGCGCGAACGGCTCCGCCAGCAGGTTCGCCGGCACCGCGTAGGTCGGGAGCGCCGCCGACAGTGGGATCGTCGCGGGCCAGCACGCCACCTGGGCCGCCACCGGGATCGCCAGTGCGGCGGCGACCGGCGGCCACACACGACGCGCCAGCAGCTCGGTGAGCGGTGGGCCGAGCACCACGATGCCGCTCGTGGCGAGCACGGACAGGGCGAACGCGAACGACCGCGCGAACCAAGGGTCCGCCACGAGCATGCCGATCGCGGCGAGTGCGATGAGCGGCACGCCCCGCACGGGTCTGCCGGCGAGGTGCACGACCAGCACCACGATCGCCATCACCGTCGCCCGGACGATCGAGGGGTCGGGCCGCACCAGGACGACGAACGCCAGGAGCACCACGACGGCCACCGCGGCCCGGAGCCCGCGCGGCAGCCCGCAGGCGCGGCCGAGGACGACCACCAGCCCGACCACCACGGCGCAGTTCGCCCCGGACACCGCCGTCAGGTGCGTCAGCGCCGAGGTCTCCATCGCCGCCTCGGTCCCCGGGTCGAGGCCGGAGCGGTCGCCGATCGCCAGCCCCCGCAGCAGTGCCGCCCCCGGCTGCGGCAGATCGGCCGTGGCCCGGACGAACGCCTGTCGGGCGGTGTCGGTGGCGCCGAGCAGCCCGGTGGGGGGCTCCGATGACGGTGTCCCGCGCAGGAACGCCACGAAGGCGGTCGCCGATCCCGGTTGGTCGGGCTGCACGGCGGCGGACCCGGTGACCCGAGCCCCGGCCGCCAGCACGGCACCGGGTGCGTCACCGTGCAGGTCGGGCACGAGCCGGACGGGCGCTCGGAGTCCGTCGAGCCCGTCGGCACGCACGAGCGTCGCGGTGACGGAGCGGTCCCCCGGCACGAGGTCGCGGGACAGCACCGCCTCGACCTCGACGTGCCCGGCGTCCGGACCGGCGACGAGGGCACGCAGTCCCTCCGGAGCCCGACGGGACTCCCCCACGGTGACCGACACCGCGAGTAGCGTGGCCAGCGCCCCGGCGACGAGCACCAGCCCGGCGACGACCCGCACGGCCCCGCCGCAGCGTCGCGTGCGGAGCACGATGCCGCTCACACCGGTCACGAGCACGGCGACCCCGGCGGCCACCGGGGCGACGTGGGGCGCTCCGGTGAGCAAGGGCGGTCACGATCCACACGACGGCGACGGGCGCCGCGACCCGCAGGTCGATCGCGCTCGGTGCGAGCTGCACGCGCGCCTCAGACCCGCACGCGATCGCGCAGCTCGGCGAACCGCACGTCACCGATCCCGCTGACGTCGAGCAGGTCCTCGACCGAACCGAACAGACCGTGCTCGTCCCGCCAGGCGATGATCCGTCCGGCCAGCCCGGGGCCGATGCCGGGCAGGGTCTCGAGGGCGGCCTGGTCGGCGGTGTTCAGATCGACGACCGACCCCTCGGCCCCGGTCTCGCCAGCCCCGGTGGCGGCGTCGGCGTCACCTGCTGACCCGGCGGCGCCACCGCCCGTCACCGGTCCGAGCGCCTCGGGCACCTCCTGCTGGCCGACCCGCGGAACGTACAACCGCTCGCCGTCCGTCAGCACCCGGGCCAGGTTGAGGCGGTCGAGGTCGGCGTCGTCCGTCGCCCCACCGGCACGTCGGACGGCGTCACCGACACGACTCGCTGCCGGCAGCTCGACCACACCGCTCCGCCGCACCGCACCGAGCACGTGCACCACGACGCGCCCGGCACCCGGAGCGGACGGAGCAGCACCGGCAGACGCACCGGCAGACGGTGACGGCGCGCCTGACTCCCCACCCGCGTCGGCCGTCTGCGCCCCACGCACGACGACCCCACCGGTTCCCCCGGTCCCCTCGCCGCCACCCGACACCAGCGCCCCGACGAGCACCACGACGACGGCGACCACCACCACGACCGCCGCCAACACCACGGCTGCCCGTGGTGACAGCGCAAGGCGGGACCACCAGGGTCCGGAGGGCGACGGGGACGACATGCCCCGAACGCTACGGAGCCCGGCCGGTCGGCCGGGCTCCGGAGGTCACACCCGTGGACGGGTGCCGCGAACGCCCCTGCTGTGAGGGACGACGCCAGCGACGGTCGCTACCCCTTGATGGCGATGTTCACGAGCTTCGGAGCCCGGACGATCACCTTCACGATCTCGCGGTCGCCGATGTACCGCTGCACGTTCGCCGAGGACCGCGCCAGCTGCTCGAGCTCGTCCGCCTCGATCGACTTCGACACCTCGAACGAGTCACGCACCTTGCCGTTGACCTGCACGACGGCCGTCAGGGTCTCCTGCACGAGCAGCGTCGGGTCGGCCTTCCGCCAGCCGTACGTGGCGACGGTGGCCTCGTAGCCCAGCCGCTCCCACATCTCTTCGCCGGTGTAGGGCGCGAAGACGCTCAACGCGAGGGCGATGGTCTCGACGGCCTCACGCACGGCGGGGTCACCGGCGCCGGGGCCGCTGTCGATCGCCTTGCGGGTGACGTTCACCAGGTCCATCAGTCGTGCGATCACGACGTTGAACTTGAACGCCTCCATCATGCCGGGGGCGTCGGCGAGGAACCGGTGGGTGACCTGGCGGAGTGCCCGGTCCCCGTCGGCCCACACGGCGTCGCGCGACGACGTGACGTCGAGCGCCAGCCGGTACGCGCGCGCCAGGAACCGTGCCGATGCGGACGGGGAGACGTCCTCCCAGTTGATGTCGTCCTCGGGCGGACCGGCGAAGCCCATCACGAGGCGGATCGCGTCGACGCCGTTCGTGTCGAGCTCGTCACCGAGCGAGACGCCACCCTTCGACTTCGACATCTTCGAGCCGCCGGACAGCACCATGCCCTGGTTGAGGAGCGCCGAGAACGGCTCGGTGAAGTCGAGGTACCCGAGGTCGAACAGGACCTTCGTGACGAAGCGGGCGTAGAGCAGGTGCAGGATCGCGTGCTCGATGCCGCCGATGTACTGGTCGACCGGGGCCCAGCGCCGCGCGGCAGCCGGGTCGAACGCCTGGGTGTCGTCCTGCGCCGACAGGAACCGCAGGAAGTACCACGACGAGTCGACGAAGGTGTCCATCGTGTCGGTGTCGCGGAGGGCCGGGGTGCCGTCGACGGGGTTCGGGACGTTCACCCAGTCGGTCGCGCCGCCGAGGGGCGAGGTGCCCTTCGGCTTGAGGTCGAGGCCCTCGGTGTCGGGCAACACGATCGGCAGCTGGTCCTCGGGCACCGGGTGCTCCGTGCCGTCGGCGCCGTGGATGATCGGGATCGGGGTGCCCCAGAAACGCTGGCGCGAGATGAGCCAGTCGCGCAGGCGGTAGGTCTTGGCGGCACGGCCGGTGCCGCGCTCCTCGAGCAGGGCGATGGCCGCGGTGATGGCGTGCTGCTTCGACATGCCGTCGAGCGGCCCGGAGTTGATCATCCGGCCCTGGCCGGTCAGCGCTTCGCCGGTGGCGACCGGGTCGAGGGTCGGCACGTCGAAGTCGTCGAGCGTCGCACCCTCGGGGATGACCGGGATCGCGCCGGTGACGGCGGCGTTGGTGTCGACGACGACCTTGACGGGCAGGTCGAACGCCCGCGCGAAGTCGAGGTCGCGCTGGTCGTGTGCGGGCACGGCCATCACGGCGCCGTGCCCGTAGTCGGCGAGCACGTAGTCGGCGGCCCAGATCGGCAGGCGCTCCCCCGTCAGCGGGTGGACCGCGGAACGGCCGAGCGGCACACCGGTCTTCGGGCGGTCGGCGTTCTGCCGGTCGATCTCGGACGTCTTCTGCGTCGCCGTCAGGTAGGCGTCGAAGTCGTCACGGACGGAGGACGGCACCGACGGGTCGGCGACCAGCTCAGCCGCCAGGTCGGAGTCCGGTGCGACGACCAGGAACGTGGCCCCGTGGATCGTGTCCGGGCGGGTGGTGAAGACCGTGACCGGCTCGTCACGGCCCTCGATCACGAAGTCGACGTCCGCGCCGACCGAGCGTCCGATCCAGTTGCGCTGCTGCGCGATGACCTTCGCCGGCCACCGCCCCTCGAGCTGGTTCAGGTCGTCGAGCAGCCGGTCGGCGTACTCGGTGATCTTGAAGTACCACTGCGTGAGCTTCTTCTTGACGACGACGGCGCCGGAGCGGTCCGAGGTGCCGTCGGCGAGGACCTGCTCGTTCGCGAGCACGGTCTGGTCCACCGGGTCCCAGTTGACCCAGCTGTCCTTGCGGTAGGCCAGGCCCTTCTCGTACATCTTCAGGAACAGCCACTGGTTCCACTTGTAGTACTCGGGGTCCGAGGTGTGGATCTCGGTGGTCCAGTCGAACGACGGCGCGTAGCGCTTGAAGGACGCCTTCTGCTGCTCGATGTTCGCGTAGGTCCAGTCCTTCGGGTCCACCCCGCGCTTGATCGCCGCGTTCTCGGCGGGCAGCCCGAACGAGTCCCATCCGATCGGGTGCAGCACGTTGAAGCCCTGCTGGCGCCAGTAGCGCGCAACGAAGTCACCGAGCGCCCAGTTCTCGGCGTGCCCCATGTGCAGGTCGCCGGACGGGTACGGGAACATCTCGAGGATGTACTTGCGCGGACGGGTGTCGTCGAGGTCCGTGGTGAAGAGCCCGAGCGCTTCCCAGCGGGGCTGCCACTTCTCCTGGATACGACGGAAGTCGTAGGCGTTCGGGTCCTCGGCGTGCTGGTCGGTGGTCACGGTCGTCAACGATACAAGCCGGGAGGCCCGTCCCGCGTCCGCCCGTCGGCTCACCCGGCGAGCAGGCGTCCGTCCCGCATCCGCAGGGTGCGGTCGACCAGGTCCGGCGCCACCGGGACGTGCGACACGATGACGACCGACCGACCCGCTGCACGGGCGGTGGTGACGAGGTCGCGGAGCACCGAGTCGCCGAGGTCGGGGTCGACGTCGGCGGTCGGTTCGTCGAGCACCAGCACCGGGAACGCGTGCAGCAGTGCTCGGGCCAGGGCGAGCCGGTGCGCCTGCCCGCCGGACACGAGCACGCCGCGTTCCCCCACCGAGGCGTCGAGCCCACCCCGTCGGACGACCCAGTCCCCCAGGCCGACCCGGTCGAGCACGGCGAGGAGCTCGTCGTCGGTGGCGGTCTCGCGGGCGAAGAGCAGGTTCTGCCGCACCGACTGGTCGAACACGAACGGGTCCTGTTCGATCAGGCCGACACGGGCCCGCACGGCGTCCGGGTGCATCGTCCGCGCCTCGACGCCGTCGAGCGTGTAGGAGCCGTCGTGCTCCACGAACCGGACGAGCGCGTCGACGAGCGTGGACTTGCCGGCGCCGCTCGGCCCCTGCAGGACGACGACCTCGCCGGGGGTGAGCGTGAACGAGACCCCGTCGACCGCCGGCTCGGCGGCCCCGGGCCAGCGGACGGTCAGGTCCTGCACGGCGAGCGTGACCGACCCCTCGACCACGAGCGACGCCGGGTCGGCGTCCTCGTCGGGCTCGGGGACGATGCCGGCGGGCACCTCGGCGGGCACCACCTGCTCGACCCGGTCGGCGGCAGCACGCACCCGGCGGAGCGTCAGGACGGCGAGCGGGACGGTCCCGACGACCTCGAAGAGCGCGAGCGGCACGAAGACCGCCAGGGCCCAGAGCGGACCGTCGAGCGCACCCGACACGACGGCAGGGGCACCGACGGCGAGGATCCCGATCACCGCACCGCCACCGACCAGTCCGACCAGGGCACCGACGAGCGACTCGACCGTGCCGCGGCGCCGGACGGCCCGGGTGACGCCGGCATCGAGCCGGGCGATGTGCGCGAGCCGTTCGTCGAGCGTGCCGTAGGCGGCGAAGACGTCGAGCGTGCGGACGGTGTCGAGCACGAGGTCGGCGACACGACCACGATCGGCGGCGGTCTCGCGGTCCGAGCGCTCGGCGATCGACCGGGTGACGATCGTGCCGACCAGGGCAGCGACCGCCAGCGCGAGGACGAGCACGAGCGCGGCCGGCACCGACACGAGCGCCACGGCGACGACCGACAGCACCGCGACGACCCCGGCGGACACGAGCGGGCCGACGACGCGGATCGGCAGGTCCTGCAGCCGGTCGGTGTCGGTCACCAGGCGCGTCATGAGGTCTCCGCGACCGGTGCGGCCGAGCCCGGCGGGCGCGATCGACGCGAGCCGCCGGTACATCTCGGTCCGCACCACGGCCAGTTGCCGGAACGAGGCGTCGTGCCCGGCGAGCCGGTCGACGTAGCGCAGCACGGCGCGCCCCAGCGCGAACGCACGCACGCCGACCATCACGAGCGTCAGGTACAGGATCGGCGGGTGCTCGGCGGCGCGCGTGATCAGGTAGCCACTGGCGGCGAGGAGCGCGACGGCGCAGACGGCGCTGAGCGAGCCGGCGGCGACCGCCTTCGCCCAACCCGACCCGTGCGGCATCGCGAGCCGCAGGACGGAGCCGCCACGGGCCTCCCGGCTCATGCGCGCACCCCCCTGCGGACCGTCACGGATCCGCCGACCGCGATGTCGACGCGGACGTCGGCCGCGGCGACGACCGCCGGTCGGTGGCTGGCGACCACGACGACGGCGCCGCCGGCCGCCAGGCCACGGACGGCGGCGACGACGCGCGCCTCGGCCTCGGCGTCCAGTGCGGACGTCGGCTCGTCGAGCAGCACGAGGGGTGTGGCGGCGCGGCGTACGCGGTACAGCGCGCGGGCGACGGCGACGCGCTGCGCCTGGCCACCGGACAGTCCGCTGCCACCGGCGCCGACCGGGAGGCCCGGGTCGAGTCCCAGCCCCGCGTCGCCCAGGGCGGTGCGCACGTCGGCGTCGTCCGGGGTCGCGCTGAGCGCGACGTTCTCGGCGATCGTCCCGCGCACGAGACGTGGCCGCTGGTCGGCCCAGGTGGTGCGCTCGGCGACGGATGCGCTGGCCTGGCCGGGCACGGTGACGGTGCCGTCGTGGGGCAGGACACCGCGGAGTGCGGCGATGATGCTGGACTTGCCGGAGCCGCTCGGGCCGGCGAGCACGACGACGGTGCCCGGTTCGGCGTGCAGGTCGAACGGCCCGATCACGACGTCGGGGCGGCGGACGGTGAGCCCGCGGACGTCCAGGGCGGTGGCGGCTTCGGCGCCGTCGGTGTCGGTCTCGCTCCCGCCGCTGTGCACCCGGATGCTGCGGCCCGGGGCCGGGGCCGGGGCGTCACCGTCGTCGGCGTCGTCCGCCAGGACGTCGAGCACCGCGGCCGACGCCTCGACGCCGTCCTGGGCGGCGTGGAAGTCGGCGCCGACCTGGCGGATGGGGGCGAAGGCCTCGGGTGCCAGGACGAGCACGAACATCGCGGCGCCGAGGCCGAGCGAGCCGTCCACCAGGCGGATGCCGATCGAGACGGCGACCAGTGCGACGGACAGGCTCGCGGCGAGCTCGAGCGCGAAGCCGCTCACGAACGACAGCCGGAGCACGCCGATCGTGCCGCGGCGGTACTCGTCGGTGACCGCCCCGATGCGACCGACCTGGCGGCGCGCACGACCGAAGACCTTGAGCGTGGCGAGTCCCTCGACCGCCTCGGTGAAGGCGCCACCCAGCTTCGCGAGGGCGTCCGACTGCTTCCGCTGCAGCGACTGCGTGGCCAGGCCGATCAGGATCATGAAGACCGGGATCACCGGCAGGGCGAACAGGATGATGAGCCCGCTGGTCAGGTCGCCCACGCCGATCGCGACCAGGAGCACCGGCGTCGCGATCGCGGTGAGCGCGAGCTGCGGCAGGTACCGGCCGAAGTAGGCGTCGAGGGCGTCGAGTCCGGGGCCGAGCGTGGTGGCGAAGCCAGCGCTCGACCGGCCGGCGAGCCACGACGGACCGCGCTCGGCGGCACGGGCGAGCACCGTCGTGCGCATCTCGCTCTTCACCTTCGCCGCGGCGCGGGCTGCCAGGTCGTCGGTGGCCCACGCCGCCACTGCCCGCAGGACGAACGCCCCGCCGAGCAGGGCGAGTGCCTGCCCGAACGCGGCCGGCACCGTGCCGTCGTGCACGGCGTCGACCCCGAGGGTGACGGCCGCGGCGATCCCCCACGCGATCCCGATGGTCGCGAGCGTGCGCAGGACCCCCGTGCCGGCGGCCGCGACGATGAAGCCGCGCGCGGTCCGGGACAGCCGCAGGAGTCGGGGGTCGAGGGGCTTCATCGTCGGATGCCTAGTGCGCTGCCGCGGTGATCTGGGCGCGGGAGACGCGCTTGCGGAAGATCCAGTAGGTCCAGGCCTGGTAGGCGAAGACCAGCGGCACGAAGATCAGCGCGACCCAGCTCATCACGCTCAGCGTGTACGACCCGGACGAGGCGTTGTACACGTTCAGGCTGTTCGCGACGTCGTTCGAAGCGGGCATCACGTCGGGGAAGATCGCCGTGAACATCGCGAGCACGATCGCGGCGATGGTGACCGCCATCAGGGTGAAGGCGCGTCCCTCCTTGCCCCAGGCGTTGCAGAGCACCGCGAGCACCAGGGCCAGGGCGGCGACCACGGAGAGCACCAGCGAGGCCGGGGTGGCGCGGACGAAGGCCATCGACACCAGGAACGTGGCGCCGACGACGATCGTGACGATGCCGGCCCGGGTCGCCAGGCGCTTGGCGCGTTCGCGGATCTCGCCCTCGGTCTTCAGCGCGACGAAGACGACACCGTGGGTGAAGAACACCAGCAGCGTCGCGGCACCGGTCAGCAGGGCGAACGGGTTGAGCAGGTCGAAGAACGTGCCGGTGTAGTTGTGCCCGGCGTCCATCGGGATGCCACGGACGACGTTGCCGAACGCGACGCCCCACAGGAACGACGGCACGGCGCTGCCGACGATGATCATCAGGTCGAAGCGGCGCTTCCACTCGAGGTGCTTGTTCTGGTGCCGGTACTCGAACGACACCCCTCGGGCGATGAGCGCGGCGAGGATGAGCAACAGCGCCAGGTAGAACCCGGAGAACATCGTGGCGTACCACTCCGGGAACGCCGCGAACAGGCAGGCGCCGGCCACGATGACCCAGGTCTCGTTGAGGTCCCAGACCGGGCCGATGGTGTTGATCAGGACCCGACGGTCGGTGTCGTCCTTGCCGAGGAACGGCAGGGACATGCCGACACCGAAGTCGAATCCGTCGAGGACGAAGTAGCCGACGAAGAAGACGCCGACGATCGCGAACCAGAGAACGGGGAGATCCATCAGGCAGCGTCCATTTCTAGTAGACCGTCACTTCGTGCTTGACCTCGCCGGTCTCCTCGTCGACCTCGTCCGGGTCGGCGGGGCCTTCTTGCGCGACCTTCTTGATGAGCTTGAACTCGACGACGGCCAGCGTGCCGTAGATCGCGGTGAAGACCAGCAGCGAGATGAGGACCTCGAGTCCGGTCACGTTCGGGGAGACGCCGTCCTTCGTCCGGAGCAGCCCGAACACGAGCCACGGCTGGCGGCCCATCTCCGTGAAGACCCAGCCGACGATCATCGCGGCCATCGGCAGCGGCGCCGTCCAGGTGGCGATGCGCCACACCCAGCGCTGCGTCGGGAACCGGCCCTTGCGGGTCAGCCAGAGTCCGACGAGCGAGACCATGACCGCACCGACGCCCAGGGCGATCATCCAGCGGAACGACCAGTAGGTGACCCAGATGATCGGCTTGTAGTCGCCGGGGCCGTAGACCTGGGTGTACTGCGCCTGCAGGTCGTTGATGCCCTCGACCGTGCCGTTGAACGTGTGCGTCGACAGGAACGACAGCAGGTACGGCACCCGGATCGAGAACAGCTCGTGGACGCCGTCGGGGGTGCCCAGCGTGAAGATCGAGAACGATGCGTCCTTGCCGGTGGCCGTGTTGTACAGCGCCTCGGCCGACGCCATCTTCATCGGCTGCGTGTCGACCATGGTCAGACCGAGCTGGTCGCCGGTCAGGACGGTGAGCGCCCCGGCCGCGAGCATGGTCCACATGCCGAACTTCAGCGCCGGCATCATCGTCTCGAGGTTCTGGTTGCGGGCCAGGTGGTAGGCAGCGACCGAGATGATGACCGCCGCGGCGACCATGAAGCAGGCGAAGAGCGTGTGCGGGAACGCGGCCAGCGCGACCTTGTTGCCGAGCACCGCCCAGATGTCGGTGAGCTCGGCGCGCCCCTTGGCCTCGTTCATCGCGAAGCCGACCGGGTGCTGCATGAACGCGTTCGCCGCGATGATGAAGTACGCCGACATGATCGTGCCCGCGCTGACGCACCAGATGCTGGCCAGGTGCAGGGCCTTCGGCAGGCGGTCCCAACCGAAGATCCAGATGCCGATGAACGCCGCCTCGAAGAAGAACGCCAGGATGCCCTCGAGCGCGAGCGGTGCGCCGAAGACGTCACCGACGAAGCGCGAGTAGTTCGACCAGTTCATGCCGAACTGGAACTCCTGCACGATGCCCGTCACGACGCCCATGGCGAAGTTGATGAGGAAGATCCGCCCGAAGAACCGCGTGAGCTGCAGGTAGTGCGCACGGCCGGTGCGGTACCAGGCGGTCTGGAACACGGCCACCACGGCCGCCATGCCGATCGTCAACGGGACGAAGAGGAAGTGGTAGATGGTCGTCAGACCGAACTGCCACCGCGACAAGAGGAGCGGATCGAGGAGGTCGTTCATGCGGCGTTTCCGAGACGGGTGGCCGCGCGCTGTTCGTGCACGTCAGTTGCTTCCTGTGGAACGGATACATCAGGTGTCACAGCCCTTGGGACACCCCAACGCTATCGCGACGTCCGTCGATTCGACAACTTGTAGAACCCTCGCGTGCACAAACGTGCAAAGCCCCTGCACGGCACAACCGTGCGGCACGGATGTTCGCTTCGCCCGGTCCGGAAACGACGACAGGCGCCGGGTGGACACCCGACGCCTGTCGCTTCGTTCGTGGAGCTGTGGCTACAGCAGACCCTCGGCCTTGAGCCAGTCCTCGGCGATGGTGGACGCCTTCTCCTTGTCGGCCGTGCTCTTGGTGTTGAGCTCGATCAGGGCATCCGTCGTGAGCTTCTCGTTGACCGAGTCGATCGCGTCGGCAGCCTTCTCGTTGACCTTCTTCGAGACGACCGGCACCACGTTCTGCGGCAGGATCAGGTTCTCCGGGTCCTTCAGCGTGACGAAGCCGTTCGCCTTGATGCTCGGGTCGGCCGTGTAGATGTCAGCCAGCTGGACGGTGTCGTCCTTGAGCGCCTTGACGGTCAGGGCGCCACCGCCGTCCTCGATCGCCTTGAAGTCGACGTCGACGCCGTAGACCGACTTGAGCCCCTTCGGCCCGTACGGCCGGGTCTGGTTCTCAGAGTTGGCACCCACGGTGAGCTTCTCGTCGACGTTCTTCAGGTCGGCCAGGCTCGTGACGTCGTTGTCCTCGGAGAACTTCTTCGTGACGGTGTAGCTGTCCTGGTCGGTCGCCTCGGCCTCGTCGAGGACGCGGAGGCCCTTCGGCAGGGCCTTGTCGAGTCCGTCGTCGATCTGGTCGGCGGTCTTCGCGTCGGAGTCCTTGTCGAAGTACTGCAGCAGGTTGCCGCTGTACTCGGGCATGACGTCGATGGCGCCCTTCTCGAGCTGCGGGATGTAGACCTCGCGCTGCCCGATGTTGAAGTTGCGCTTGACCTCGAAGCCGTCCTTCTCGAGGACCTGGGCGTAGAGCTCGGCGATGATCTCGTTCGAGTAGTACTGCTGCGAGCCGACGACGATGGTCTTCGAGTCGGACGAGTTGCTGGAGCCGCTGTCGAGCGGGTCGCTCGACGCGCAGCCGGCGAGGGCGGCGACGACGCCCACCGCCATCGCGGCGGCGACTCCGGCGCGGATCTTGGGTGCTGTGATCACGAGGGATTTCCTTCCGGGAGTGGATTGCGGGCTCGCTCTCGCGACCCCTGACGCTGTCGGGCCGACGGGTCCGCGGTGCCCTTCGGCACCGCCGCCCGCTGCAGCACGGCGAACACGATCTCGAACGCGATCGCGAGGGCGATCACGAGGATGGAGGCGCCGAGCATCTCGGCGTAGTCCTGGGTCTTCAGGCCGAGGAAGAAGTAGCCGCCGAGGCCACCGGCCCCGACGTACGCGGCGAGCGTGGCGGTCGCGACGACCTGCAGCACCGCTGCGCGGATCCCACCGATCAGGAGCGGGAGCCCGAGTGGGATCTCGACCTTCCACAGGATCTGCCACCCGGTCATGCCCTGGGCCTTCGCGGCGTCGACGACACCGGGGTCGACGGACTCGATGCCGGAGTAGGCACCGGCGAGCACCGACGGGATCGCCAGGATGACGAGCGCGAGCAAGGGTGCCTGCAGCCCGATGCCGAGCAGCAGGCCGAAGAGCGAGAGCACACCGAGCGTCGGGAGCGCACGCACCCCGCCGGAGACGGCGATCGAGACGCCGCGTGCTCGGCGGGTGTGCCCGATCGCGTAGCCGACCGGCACCGCGATGACCGCCGCGATGAGCACCGCGAGCAGGGTGATCCACACGTGCTCCCACACGCGCGTGGGGATGCCGTTGTAGCCGCCGTAGTTCGTGGGGTCGAACACCCACGCGAAGGCCTGTCCGATGATCACGAGGAGACCTCCGCTGCTTGCAGGACCCGACGGGACTGACGACGCGACACCGAGCTCGTGCGGGTCCACGGCATCACCAGTCGCCCGAGCAGCACCAGCAGGCCGTCGATGGCGAACGCGAGCACGAGCACCATGACGATGCCGGAGAGGATCTCTTCGTAGATCCCGCGCCCCAGGCCGTCGGTGAAGAGCAGGCCGAGGCTCGGGATCCCGAGGACCGCGCCGACCGTGGTCAGCGAGATCGTGGAGACCGCGACGACCCGGAGCCCGGCCAGCAGCACCGGACCGGCGAGCGGGAGTTCCACCCGGAAGAAGCGCTGCGCCGGCGAGTAGCCCATGGCGGTCGAGGCGGACTTGGTCTCGGCGTCGACCGAGGTCAGCCCGTCGACCGTGGACCGCACCATGAGTGCGAGGCCGTACAGGGTCAGGCCGATGACGACGTTGATCGGGCTCTGCAGGCCGGTGCCGATGATGCCCGGCAGCGCCACGAACAGGGCGAGCGACGGGATCGCGTACAGCAGACCGGCGAGGGTCACGATGCTGCTCCCCACCCCGGACGCGAAGCGCGACCCACCGGGCCGCTGCAGTCGGACGACCAGCCACCCGATGGGGATCGACAGCAGGAACGCCACGATGATCGGCGGGATCGCGATCGCGAGGTGGGAGACCGTGTTGTCCCAGATCGTGTCGAGGTTCGCCAGCACCCACTTCACCGGGTGCCCCCACCCTGCGCCGGAGCACCCGGTGCGTCGTGCGACGCTCCGGCCTCTGCTGCTCGGGTGTCGGACTGGGGCACGGCCTGGGCGGCGTCGACGACCCCGACGGGGCCCGTCAGCACACCGGCTGCACGCCCTTCGCCGTCGACGACGATCGGACCGGTCGGGGTCTGCTCGACCCGCAGCGCACGGCGCCCGCGGCCTGCGCCGATGAACGTCGCGACGAAGTCGTCAGCGGGTGCGGCGAGGATCTCGGCCGGCGTCCCCTGCTGGGCGATCTCGCCGCCCTTCTTGAGGATGACGACCTGGTCGCCGAGCTTGAACGCCTCGTCGATGTCGTGCGTCACGAACACGACGGTCTTGCCGAGCTCGCGCTGCAGCCGGATGAGTTCGTCCTGCAGGTCGTTGCGCACCAGGGGGTCGACGGCCCCGAACGGCTCGTCCATGAGCAGGATGTTCGGGTCGACGGCGAGCCCGCGGGCGACCCCGACGCGCTGCTGCTGGCCGCCGGAGAGCTGCGACGGGTAGCGGTCGGCGAACGCGCGGTCGAGTCCGACGGTGTCCATGAGTTCGAGGGCACGCTTGCGGGCATCGGCCTTGGAGACGCCGGTCAGCAGCGGGACCGTCGCGATGTTGTCGACGACCTTGCGGTGCGGCAGCAGTCCGGAGTTCTGCATGACGTACCCGATGTGGCGACGGAGCTCGACGGGGTTGATCCCGGCGACGTCCGACCCGTCGATCTCGACGGTGCCGGAGGTGGGGTCGACCATGCGGTTGATCATGCGGAGCAGCGTGGTCTTGCCACAGCCGCTGGATCCGACGAAGACGGTGGTGGTCCGGGACGGGATGACCAGATCGAAGTGCTCGACCGCAGTCGTGCCGTCCGGGTAGGTCTTGCGCACCGAGCGGAACTCGATCATGGGGTGCCCTTCTGTTCGGAGGTAGCCCGACTTCGGATGAGAGTACCCGGGGGTGCCGACATCGGTTCGGTCACGACGCCGCGTGACGGGTTCCGGACGACCGGGAGATCGTGGGACCACCACCGGTTCAGCGCGATGTGTCGGGGGACGACGACGCCCGCGCCTCCTGTTCGGAGGACACGGGCGGGTCGGTTCGGTCACCGGCGTGTCGCGCCGGTTCGACGGGGTCGTCAGGAGGCGGCGATCACCGATTCGAGGTGGGCGCGGTTCATCCGGCGGTACTCCTCGATCAGCTCGGTGTCGGGGTGCTCACGGTCGCGGTGTGCCCGCGCCAGCACCGCGTGACCGGACTCGGCGAGGACGACCCAGGCACGGGTGACGTGCTCGTCGTCCGGCAGACCGAAACGGTCGCGCATGATCTGGCCCACGGCTGCGCCGAGCGCACCCATGCGGTCTTCCGCGTCACCGGTCCCGGTGTCCGCCGGGTCGCCGAACCGGATCGCCCGGAAGCCGGGCTCGGTGCGGTACATCTCGGCGGTCAGGTCGATGAGCGCGTCGTTGGCGTCCTGCCAGGTCTCGGCGCCGCTGGCGTCGAGCGCCTCGACGAAGCGGGCGGCGAGCCGCTGGGTGCAGCGGATCGCGAGCGCCTCGACCACGGCGATGCGGTCCGGGAAGTACCGGTAGACGGTGCCGATCGACGCCCCCGCGCGCTCGGCCACCATGGCGGTCGTGAGCCGCTCGAACCCGATCTCGTCGATCACCGCGGCAGCGGCATCGAGGAGGCCGGCGAGGCGCGCCGAACTGCGGGCTTGGACCGGCTCGTTCCTGAGCAGTGATGATCCCCCCGGCAGAGCGTTCGTTACCTCGGTGACGAGCACGTGTTCTCCTCTTGCGCTCCAGCGCGGTTCGTTGGCGTGACGGGGACAACTTTCGCAGAACGGACCTGGAACGTGGCTGCGACTCACCAGTTGCGACGCACCAGTTCTGTCCAGCGCGCGGGTTTCGTCAGCCGCCCGTGGGAGGATGACGCCATGCCCGACCCGACGCCCCACGAGCCGTCGTTGGCCGAGCCGCTCCTGCACCGCGCGGCCCGCATCGAGGACGCCGTCCAGGAGTTCCGCGAGCACCGTGCACGCCGCCGCGGCCTGGTCCCCACGGTGGTCCCGTACACCGGCTACGGCGCACCCGGATGGGTCCGCATCCTCTGCCGCGTGCTGCTGACGCGCCGCGGTCTCGCCTCCGACGTCTCCTACGCCGGCGTCCGCGGCTGGAAGAGCTTCACGAGCGTCGCCGTCGACCACGCCGAGGTCACCGTCACCGCCGGCGGGGTTTCGCACGTGGTGCAGACCGACCGTGGCGGCGTCGTCGACACTATCGTCCCGATCGACCTCGAGCCCGGCTGGCGCACGGTGCGACTCTCGGCGGGTGGCGGGCGTGACGTCGAGGCCGACGTGTTCGTGGTGCACCCGGACACCCGCTTCGGGCTGCTGTCCGACATCGACGACACCGTGATGGTCACCTCGCTCCCCCGCCCCATGCTGGCCGCCTGGAACTCCTTCGTGCTCACCGAGCACGCCCGCCGCCCGGTACCCGGCATGTCCGTGCTCTACGAGCGGATCCTGGCGCAGCACCCCGGTTCGCCGACCGTGTACCTGTCGACCGGGGCGTGGAACGTCGCGCCGACGCTGCAGCGCTTCCTGTCGCGCAACATGTACCCGTCCGGCACGCTGCTGCTCACCGACTGGGGCCCCACCCACGACCGGTTCTTCCGCAGCGGCCAGCTGCACAAGCAGCAGAACCTCCGGCGGCTCGCCCAGGACTTCCCGGACATCCGCTGGCTCCTGGTCGGCGACGACGGGCAGCACGACGAGAGCCTCTACGGCGACTTCTCGCGGGAGCACCCGCACAACGTCGCGGGCGTCGCCATCCGGCAGCTGTCCACGAGCGAAGCGGTCCTGGCCGGTGGTCGTTCGCGGGCGCAGGAACGCTCCCGCGACTCCTCGGCGCCGTGGGTCTACGCCCCGGACGGCGCCGGACTCTGGAGCGAGCTCGCACGCATCGGCATCATCGATTCCGACGCCTCCGAACCGGCCTGAGCGACCCCTCACAACGGTCTCGGCCAGGGCCACCCGTCGCGGACCGCGGCGCACGGCCAGCGGGTGTTCGATCGGTCCATGAGCACCGAGCCGGAAGCACCGCCCACCCCGCCGAACCGCATCGAGGACCACGCCCTGATCGGCGACACCGGGACCGCTGCCCTGGTCGGCCGGGACGGCACGATCGACTGGGCCTGCCTGCCGCGCTTCGACAGCTCGTCCACGTTCGCCTCGCTGCTCGGCACCGAGGACCACGGACACTGGACCCTGCGCCCCGTCGACGGTGACGCCACCGCGCGGTGGCGGTACCGCGGGGACACGCTCGTGCTCTCCACCGTCTGGACCACCCGTGACGGCGTGGTCGAGGTCACCGAGTTCATGCCCGTCGGGGCGCACCGGCCGTCGATCGTGCGCCGCGTCCGCGGCCTCCGCGGCACCGTCGAGATGCGCCAGACCCTGCGCATCCGGTTCGACTACTCACGCGCCCTGCCGTGGATCCGGCAGATCGGGGACGACGACGAACCGGCGCTCCTCGCGACGGCCGGCCCCGGCTCGGTGATCGTGCGCGGGCCGCGGTTCCGTGCCGACGACCACCGGCACACCGCCGTCACGACGATCCACGACGGCGAGGTGCTCGACACCGTGCTCACCTGGTACCCGTCGCACCGCGAACCGCCGGAACCCCTCGACGTCGACGCGGCCCTCGCCCACACCCTGTCGTGGTGGACGGGATGGACCGCGCCCGCACAGACCACCGGCCGGTACGCGGCCGCCACCCGCCGGTCGCTGGTGTTCCTCCGCGCGATGACCCACGGTGAGACCGGTGGCGTCGTCGCCGCAGCGACCACGGGCCTGCCCGAGGACCCCGGCGGCGAACGCAACTGGGACTACCGCTACGTGTGGCTCCGCGACGCGTCCCTCGCGCTCGCCTCGCTCATCGCCCACGGGTACCGGGACGAGGCCACGCACTGGCGGGGCTGGCTGCTGCGGGCCATCGCGGGCGACCCCGCGGACGTGCAGATCATGTACGGGATCGCCGGCGAACGCGAACTGCCCGAACGCGAGATCCCCGAGTTGCCCGGGTACCTCGGGTCGACCCCGGTCCGCATCGGCAACGGCGCCTCGACGCAGTACCAGGGCGACGTCTTCGGCGAGGTCCTGTCCGCGCTGCACGACGCCCGCGAGCTCGGGGTCGAGGAGAACGCCGACTCGTGGGCGCTGCAGCGGGCCCTGCTCGGCTACGTCGAGGAGCACTGGCAGGAGCCGGACAACGGCATCTGGGAGATGCGCGGTCCGCGCCGCAGCTTCACACACTCACGGGTGATGATCTGGGCCGCCTTCGACCGTGGGGTCGCCGCGGTCGAGGAGTTCGGCCTCGAGGGTCCCGTCGACCGTTGGCGGACGTTGCGCGACACGGTGCGCGCCGAGATCGAGGAGCACGGCTGGAACGCCGAGCGCGGATCGTTCCGCCAGCACTACGACACCGACGAGGTCGACGCCAGCCTGCTCGTCCTGCCGCAGGTCGGCTTCTGCCGCGCCGACGACCCCCGGATGACCGGCACGGTGCGCGCGATCGAGGAGGACCTGCGGGTCGGGGACGACGGCCTCGTGCTCCGCTACCGCACGACCGCGGGCTTCGACGGCCTGTCGGGCGCTGAGCACCCGTTCCTGGCGTGCTCGTTCTGGCTGGTTGAGCAGTACGCCGCCTCGGGCCGCGTGGACGACGCCGAGCGCCTGATGGACGTGCTGGTCGGGTACGCGAACGACGTCGGCATGCTCTCCGAGGAGATCGACGTCGCCACGGGCCACCACATCGGCAACACCCCGCAGGTGCTGTCGCACCTCACCCTGGTGTCGGCGGCCGACGCCATCGAGCGCGCCCGGGGAGCCGCCGTCGGACACCGCACACGGTTGTCCGTGCACGACGGGGGCACCCGCTCGTGGACCGGCGAGGGTGAGCGAGCCGGCTCCCCCGCGTGACGCCTCGCTCCACCCCGCGAAGACGCCGTCGTCTTCGCACCACGCCTCGACAACGTCGAGACGCCGCCGGATCTGGCGGCGTCTCGCCGACACGACGGCGTCTCGCGGTGCTCTGCACGCGACCCACAGACGGACGGGAGGCCCGGTGCCAGCTGGCACCGGGCCTCCCGTCCGTCAGGGCGTCCGTTCAGGACGTCGAGAACGCATCCGTCAGGACGACGACTCCCAGTCCGCCGGGCCGCGCGAACCGGCGCGGTACTCCTCGAGCGGGACCTCGTCGGCCTTCCAGGCGGCGACGACCGGCTCGACGATCTCCCAGCAGCGCTCGGCCACGTCGCCGCGGATGGAGAGCAGCGGGTCGTCGTGGAAGATGCCGTTCAGGACCTCGCCGTACGGGGTGAGCTCGCCGTCGCTGAACGACGACGACAGGGTGACCTGCCCCATCTCGAACGGGTTGCCGCCACCGTTGGCCGACACCGTCAGCTCGATCTCGTCCGGGTTCAGGACGATGCGGAGCGTGTCGGTCTTCGGGCGACCACTCAGGCCGGAGGGCAGGCGCGTGACCGGCTTGAAGGTGATCAGCACCTCCTTGCGGCTGGCGCCGAGGGCCTTGCCGGAGCGCAGCGTGAAGGGGACGCCGGCCCAGCGGGCGGTGTCGACCTCGACCGAGATCTCGGCGAGGGTCTCCGTCTGGCGCGACGGGTCGACGCCGTCCTCTTCCTGGTACGAGGGCAGTTCCTTGCCGTCGATGGTGCCGGCCGTGTAGACCGCACGGCGGGACGCGATCTTCGCGTCGTCGCCCTTCAGACGCGTGGAGCGCAGGACCCGGGCGAGCGACGAGCGGAACTCGACCGCGTCGATCGCGGACGGGGCGTCCATCGTGACCAGGCCGAGGATCTGCAGCAGGTGCGACTGGATCATGTCGACCATCGCGCCGGCCTCGTCGTAGTACTGGGCGCGGTTCTCGAGACCGAGGGTCTCGTCGTAGAAGACGTCGACCTTCTCGATGTTCTCGGCGTTCCAGATCGGCTCGAACAGGCGGTTCGCGAAGCGCAGGCCGATGATGTTCAGCACCGTGGTGCGGCCGAGGAAGTGGTCGGTGCGGTGCACGCGGTCCTCGGGGACGAGCTTGAGCACCGTCTCGTTGAGGGCCTGGGCACTCGCGACGTCGGTGCCGAAGGGCTTCTCGAAGGCCAGGGTCGTGCCCTCGGGGAGCTCGACGTGCTGGAGCGCCTCGCAGATGTCGGAGGCGATCTGCGGCGGGAGCGCGAAGTACAGGATCGGCTCGGAGTCGGCCGCGGCCAACAGCGCCTCGAGGTGCTTCGGGTCGGTGGGGTCGCCCTGGATGAACTGCGTCGACTCGATGGTCGCGTCGACCTCCGGCCCCTTGACGTCCTGCGACGCGAAGGACTGCGTGACGATGTCCTTCCACTTCTCGGGGCTGCGCTCGCTGCGGCCCGTGCCGATCAGCTGCACGGGGACGGCACGGCCGCTCTGCAGGAACGTGCCGAGGCCCGGCAGGAGCAGGCGGGAGGCGAGGTCGCCCGTCGCGCCGAAGATGATGAGGGTGCGCTTGTCGGTCACCTGAGGTGACTCCTTTCGCTGTGGTGGGAGGTCCGCTCCAGTCAAGTCGCGGGCGGGCCCGTTTGTTCCGGATCCGAACCGGAGATCTGTGCCCGGACGCACTTCGGGCGGCACCGTTCTGGTGCCGCCCGAAGTGTCAGGTGCGCTGCAGCGCCGGGTCAGTGCCCGAAGTTGCCGCGGTAGTACTCGTAGACCCAGCCGACCAGGGTGATCGCCACGAGGACGAGACCGATCGGGACGATCCAGAGGCCGGCTGCCACGCCGAGGAAGCACACGGCGACCGCGGCGGCCAGCAGGATGGGCCACCAAGACCAGGGGCTGAAGTGCCCGAGTTCGGCGTCGCCGTCCTCGATGTTGGCGTCCGGGCGGTCCTCGGGCAGGACGCCGCCCTGCGACGACATCACCTTGCCGAGGTAGAAGGCGATGAACGCCGACATGATGCCCGTCAGGCCGATCGCCACGGTGCCGACCCACTCCGGGTGACCGTAGTAGAGCATCGCCCAGATCGTGTACGCGGCGTCCGCGAGGATGAAGAACCCGAAGAGGATCCAGAACAGGTTGGTGTTCGCGCGCATAGCGTTACTTCACCTCGCCCTTCGCGGCGTCGTAGGTCGGGGCATCGGGGGCGTCCTTCGCGGGACCGACACCGATCGGCACACCGGCCTCGGGGTGGTTCAGGTCGAACGCCGGGGACTCCGAACGGATGCGCGGGATCGACGTGAAGTTGTGGCGCGGCGGCGGGCAGGAGGTCGCCCACTCGAGCGAGCGGCCGTAGCCCCACGGGTCGTTCACAGCGACCTTCGGTGCGTTCCGAGCGGTCACGTAGACGTTGAAGATGAACGGCAGGAACGAGATCGCGAGGATCATCGAGCCGATCGTCGACAGCTGGTTCATCCACGTGAAGCCGTCGTTCGGCAGGTAGGTCGCGTACCGACGTGGCATGCCGATGACGCCCAGCCAGTGCTGGATGAGGAACGTGGTGTGGAACCCGATGAACAGGAGCCAGAAGTGGATCTTGCCGAGACGCTCGTTGAGCATCTTGCCGGTCCACTTCGGCCACCAGAAGTAGAAGCCGGAGAACATCGCGAACACGACGGTGCCGAAGACCACGTAGTGGAAGTGCGCGACGACGAAGTACGAGTCGGACACGTGGAAGTCGAGCGGCGGCGACGCCAGGATGACACCGGTCAGACCACCGAACGTGAAGGTGATCAGGAACCCGAGGGCCCAGAGCAGCGGGGTCTCGAACGTGACAGAACCGCGCCACATCGTGCCGACCCAGTTGAAGATCTTCACGCCGGTCGGGACCGCGATGAGCATCGTCATGAGCGAGAACCACGGAAGCAGGACGCCACCGGTGACGTACATGTGGTGTGCCCACACCGTGACCGACAGGGCCGCGATCGAGATGGTCGCGTACACCAGGGTCTTGTAGCCGAAGATCGGCTTGCGGCTGAACACCGGGAAGACCTCGGACACGATGCCGAAGAACGGCAGCGCGATGATGTACACCTCGGGGTGCCCGAAGAACCAGAACAGGTGCTGCCAGAGCAGGGCCCCGCCGTTGGCCGGGTTGAAGATCTGGGCGTTGAACACACGGTCGAGACCGAGGCCGAAGAGCGCCGTCGCGAGGACCGGGAAGGCCATCAGGACGAGGAGCGCGGTCACGAGGGTGTTCCACGTGAAGATCGACATGCGGAACATGGTCAGACCCGGGGCACGCATCGTGATGATCGTGGTGATGAAGTTCACCGCACCGAGGATCGTCGAGAAGCCGGTCATGCCCAGGCCGAAGACCCAGAGTGTCCCGCCGAGCCCTGGTGTGAACGTCGTGTCACTCAGTGGCGCGTAGGCGAACCAGCCGAACGAGGCAGCGCCCTGCGGGGTGAGGAAGCCACCGACCGCGATGAGCGAACCGAACAGGTAGAGCCAGAAGGCGAACCCGTTGAGTCGCGGGAAGGCGACGTCGGGCGCACCGATCTGGAGCGGCATGATCGCGTTCGCGAAGCCCGAGAACAGCGGCGTCGCGAACATCAGCAGCATGATCGTGCCGTGCATCGTGAACAGCTGGTTGTACTGCTCCTTCGTCGCGACCACGTGCAGGCCGGGTTCGAAGAGCTGGGCACGGATCACGAGGGCCATCACACCTGCGAGCAGGAAGAAGACGAACGACGCGATCAGGTACATGTACCCGATGGTCTTGTGGTCGGTGGAGGTGATCCACCGGACGACGATGTTGCCCTTCCGGCCCACCTTCGACGCCTGGAAGTCCGGCGAAGCGGTCTGGGTCGGTTGGCCGACGAGTGACGTTGTCATCTGACGAGCCCCTACTTGTTCTCGCTGGACGCCTCGACCGGCGCCTTGTTGTTCGGTTCGTTGGTGTTGGTGTTGTACTCGTTGCCGAGCAGGCCGACCTTGCCCTGGTCCTTCAGGGTGCCGAGGTACGCCTCGTACTGGGCCGGCGTGACGACCTTCACCTGGAAGAGCATCAGCGAGTGGTACTCACCGCAGAGCTCCGCGCACTTGCCCTGGTACGTGCCGAGCTTCTCCGGGATGAAGTACTCCCAGTTGGTCTTGCCCGGGAGCATGTCCTTCTTGTACAGGAAGTCGATGACCCAGAAGGAGTGGTCGACGTCGCGCGACGAGAGCTCGATCGCGACCTTCTTGCCCTTGGGCAGGTAGAGGGTCGGCAGCTGCGACTCGTCGATCGCCCCCTTGGCGTTCTCTTCTTCCTGGGCCTGGATGCCCTGGTAGTAGACGCTCTCTTCGGGGTTGTCCTTGTTGATGTAGTTGAAGTCCCACGCCCAGCGCTTGCCGTACACGTGCACGGTGGCGTCGGGGTCGGCGAAGGGCTTCTCGATCGCGGCCTGGTCCTTCGCGGTGAAGGCGAAGAAGCCGAGCACCAGGATCAGCGGCACGATCGTGTAGAAGATCTCGAGCGGCATGTTGTACCGCATCTGCACGGGCAGGCCGGTCTGGCCCTTCCGGCGGCGGTAGACGATCGCGGCCCAGATGATCAGGCCCCACACGATCAGACCGACGGCGAGGAGCACGACCCAGCTGGTGGTCCACAGGCCGACGATGCGGCTCGTGTGGTTGGTGACGTTCTTCGTCTCCTCCGTGCCGGGGAGCCATCCGTTCATCTGCTGCTGCGTGCAGCCAGCCAGTGCGATGACCAGACCGACGGCCACCGGGACGGCCGCCCAACGTATACGGCGATTCGAACGCACTGTTACCTCTCGCAAAAGACGTGAGCTTCGGAAGGTCAGCCCGTCGTGTCCGACGGCGAGCCGCACGAAGGCGGCGCTTGGCTGGCTCCCAGCTTGATTGGAACACTCCTAGCTTACTCGCAGCTCGCCACCGCTCGCGCACACACGCCACGGTTCTGGCCTCGATCCGCACGTCGGCGGGCACGATTCCCCCCGGCTCCGCCGCGCCCCGGCGCGCCACGTCCGGTCACACGAACGCGAACGGGGAGCGACCGTTCCGGTCGCTCCCCGCTCGCGTGTCGGATCGCTGGCGATCAGTGGAAGCTGTCACCGCAGGCGCAGCTGCCCTGCGCGTTCGGGTTGTCGATCGTGAAGCCCTGCTTCTGGATCGTGTCCTCGAAGTCGATCGTCGCGCCGTCGAGGTACGGGACGCTCATCTTGTCGACGACGACCTCGACCCCGTCGAACTCGGCGGTGACGTCACCGTCGAGCATGCGCTCGTCGAAGTACAGCTGGTAGATCAGGCCCGAGCAGCCACCGGGCTGGACGGCGAGGCGCAGGCGCAGGTCGTCGCGGCCCTCTTGCTCGAGCAGGCTCGCCACCTTGCCGGCAGCGGCGTCGCTCAGGAGGACGCCGTGCGACGGGGTCTCGGTCGCCGGTGCTTCGGTGATGGTGTCGCTCATCGCGCGTCTCCCTCCGGGCGGTGCTGGTCACCGCGCCTGGCCTCGATTGTAAGCACCCTCAGCTGCGCGTCGCGAGCCTGGCGAGCAGGATCGTCTCCGACGCGATGGCACGGTGCAGGACGCCGAGGTGCTGCGACTCGTTCGGGCTGTGCGCGCGGGTGTCCGGGTCCTCGACGCCGGTGACCAGGATCTGCGCCTCCGGGAACTCCGCAGCCAGGTCCGACACGAACGGGATCGACCCGCCGATGCCCTGCTCGACCGCCTCGGCACCCCAGCCCTCGCGCATGGCCGTGCGGGCCTCCTGCACGGCCCAGCCGGCGGTGTCGACGAGGAACCCGTCGCCGCTGTCCGGCTCGGTGACCTCCATCCGTGCGCCGAACGGGACGTGCTCGCGCAGGTGCCGTTCGACGGCAGCGGCGGCCTCGCGGGCGTCCTGGCCGGGGGCGACGCGGACCGAGACCCGTGCCGAGACCGTGGGCAGCAGGGTGTTCGAGGCGTTCGCGACGCTCGGCACGTCCATGCCCGTCACCGTGATCGACGGCTGGAACCACATGCGGGACAGCACGGCGCCGGTGCCGATCGGGCGCACACCGGGAACGAGTGCGGCGTCGACGGCGAGTTCGTCCTCGGTGCGCTCCGGCACGTCGGCTTCGTACGAGGCCAGCCCCTCGACGGCGACCGACCCGTCGGCGTCGTGCAGCGAGGCGAGCAGCCGCACCATCGGGATCATCGCGTCCGGGGCCGCTCCCCCGAACATGCCGCTGTGGCTGGCGTGCTCGAGCGTGGTCAGGGTGAGCTTGAAGGTGACGTTGCCGCGCAGCGACACCGTGATCGACGGCACCTCGGTCGACCAGTTGTCGCTGTCCGCCACGACGATGACGTCGGCGGCCAGGTGCTCCTTCTGCTCGCGCAGGAAGGTGCGGAACGAGCGGGAGCCGAACTCCTCCTCGCCCTCGACGAACAACACGATCCCGAGGTCGAGGTCATCGCCGAACTGGGCGTGCACCGCGCGGAGCGAGGCGATGTGGGTCATCACGCCGGCCTTGTCGTCCGAGGCGCCGCGACCGTACAGGCGGTCACCGCGGAGCGTCGGCTCGAACGGCGGGGTCTCCCACAGGACCTCGTCGCCCTGCGGCTGCACGTCGTGGTGGGCGTAGAGCATCACCGTCGGCTTGCCGTTCCGCGCCGGGCGCACCGCGAGCACCGCCGGCTGGCCGAGCTCGGTCTCGGCGTCCGCCTCGGCGACGTCGGCGGTCGAGCCGGACACTGCCGACCGCACGATCCGGACGTCGTCCGGGCCGAAGACCCCGGTCGACCGCGCCAGGTCCGCGACGGCCTCGGCGCTCGCGCGCACGTTCGACGGGTCGAAGGCCGACCAGGAGACCGACGGCAGGCGCACCAGGGCGGACAGGTCGGCGATCGTCGTGGGCAGGGCCCCCTGGACGTGTTCGCGCAGGGCGTCGAGGAGCGCGGGGTCGGTCGCGGGGCTGTGCTGTTGGCTGTCGGTCATGCCCGGTAATCTAGAGGAGATCCCGCACGCACACCGCCGTTAGGAACGCACCGTGGCGAAGGCAGCCCCCAAGACCAACACGACCGTCAACCCGACCGAGGCCGAGCTCTTCGAGCAGGGCAAGGGCCGCCCGACGCCGTCCCGCCGCGAGCGAGAGGCAGCGAACCGCCGCCCCCTCGTCGGCAACACGCCGGTCGACAAGAAGGCAGCCCGCGCACGCCTCAACTCCGAGCGCGAGCGTGCCCGGGTCGGCATGGCCAACGGCGAGGAGCGCTACCTGCCGGCGAAGGACCGCGGTGAGCAGCGACGCTTCGTCCGCGACTGGATCGACGCCCGCTGGAACGTCGGCGAGGTCATGATGCCCGTGCTCGTGCTGTTCCTCATCGTCGGGTTCGCCGCCGCGCAGACCGTGGTCGCGTCCTACTCGCTCCTGCTGGTGTGGGCGTTCGTGGCGCTGTTCGTCATCGACTGCGTGGTGCTCTGGCTGTCGCTCCGCCGCAAGCTCACCACCAAGTTCGGCGAGTTCCAGCGCGGCACGTTCCTCTACATCCTGACGCGGGCGTGGCAGCTGCGGTTCCTGCGGCTGCCGAAGCCCCAGGTCCGGCGCGGCGAGTACCCCACGCTCTAGCCACACGCACACGAACGAAGCGCCGCCCGGCCTGCCGGGCGGCGCTTCGTTCGTTCCCGCTCCCCTGTTCCCCGCTCCCCCGCTCCCCATCGGTGATCGAGTGAGCAGAACACGACGGGTCGACTGGCGAGCCACAGCGTGTTCTGCTCACCCGATGGCGCAGGCGCGCCCCAGGACGGACGGGAGGCCCGTGGCGGCGTCGCCACGGGCCTTCCGTCCGGATGGTGGTCGCGACTAGCGCGCCGCGCGACGCAGCCGACGTCGGCGCAGCCGGTTGATGCGCGCCGCCCAGGTCGGCCCCTCGTAGAGGAACGCCGTGTAGCCCTGCACGAGCGTCGCCCCGGCGTCGATGCGGTCCTGCACGTCCTGCTCGGTGGTCACGCCACCGACGGCGATGACGCAGAAGTCCGCCGGCACGGCGGCGCGGACCCGACGCAGGACCTCGAGCGAACGCGCGGCGACCGGCGCACCGGAGAGTCCACCGGCACCCATCGCCTCGACGTCGGACGGGTCGGCCGTCAGTCCCTCGCGCGCGGTGGTCGTGTTGTTCGCGATCACGCCGGACAGGCCGAGCTCGACCGCCAGGCCCGCGATCGCGTCGATCTGCTCGTCGGTCAGGTCCGGTGCGATCTTGACGAGCACCGGGGTGCGCCCCGCGCCGTCGCGCACCGCGGAGAGCAGCGGTCGGAGCTGGTCGAGTTCCTGCAGTCCGCGCAGACCGGGCGTGTTCGGCGAGCTGACGTTGACCGCCAGGTAGTCCGCGAACGTCGCCAGGCGGCGGGTGGACTCGAGGTAGTCGTCGATGGCGTCCTCGACCGAGACGACCCGGCTCTTGCCGATGTTCACGCCGATCACGGGCCGGCCCGGGTTGCGGCGGGCGCGCTCGAGACGTCGGGCGGCCGCAGCCGCGCCGTGGTTGTTGAAGCCCATGCGGTTGATCAGGGCGCGGTCGCCGATCAGTCGGAACAGGCGCGGGCGCTCGTTGCCGGGCTGCGGCTTGGCGGTGATGGTGCCGACCTCGACGTGGCCGAAGCCGAGCAGGCCGAGCCCGGCGATGCCGCGGGCGTCCTTGTCGAAGCCCGCCGCCAGGCCGAAGCGCGACGGGAAGTGGATGCCCATCGTGGTGATGCCGTCGGCTGCCGACGGGCGGCAGTACCGCTCGACGACCCCGCTCAGGAACGGCACGCGAGGCAGCCCAGCGATGACGGCGAAGGCCAGGTGGTGGGCGCGTTCCGGGTCCATGTTCGCGAACACGGAGCGGAACACGACGCGGTACCCGCCGCGCACGATCCGTTCGGCGATGCCGCTCACGCGCGTGTGCCGGACGGTGCGGACGAGCCGGCGGCGCTGTCGGCCGTCCCGTGGTGGTCGCGACGGAGCTGGCCGATGGCGTCCTCGAAGTCCTCGAGCGAGTCGAACGCCTGGTAGACGCTCGCGAAGCGCAGGTACGCGACCTCGTCGAGCTCCCGCAGGGGCGCGAGGATCGCGAGGCCGATGTCGTTCGCGTCGATCTGGCTGGACCCGGAGGAACGCACGGTCTCCTCGACGCGCTGCGCGAGGACGGCCAGGTCGCCGTCGGTGACCGGGCGCCCCTGGCACGCCTTGCGCACACCGGAGACGATCTTGTCGCGGCTGAACGGCTCGGTGACGCCGTTGCGCTTCACGACGTTGAGCGATGCGGTCTCGGTGGTCGAGAACCGTCGACCGCAGTTGGGGCACTGTCGACGGCGGCGGATGGAGGTTCCGTCGTCGCTCGTCCGTGAGTCGACGACGCGGGAGTCCGGGTGGCGGCAGAAGGGGCAGAACATGTCGTTCCCCAGGCTATCGGTTCGTGCGCTCCGTCACGGCGGCCCCGTGCGCGGGGAGCTGCTCCTCGGTGGACAGGGCGACGATGTGCGGCGCCACCTCGGCCAGGGCCTCGGGCGTGTACCGGACGATCTGCTGGGGTCGCAGGAACGTCGACGCGGACAGTCCGGACCCGAAGCGGGCCTGGCCGCCGGTCGGCAGCACGTGGTTCGACCCGGCCAGGTAGTCCCCCAGGCTCACCGGCGTGCTCGGTCCGACGAACACCGCACCGGCGGCGTCGATGTCGGCCAGCACGGCGTCGTCGTCGACCGTCTGGATCTCCAGGTGCTCCGGACCGTAGGCGTTGCTCACGGTCGCGGCGTCGGTCAGCGAGTCCACCAGGACGATCGCGGACTGCGGCCCGTCCAGGGCGGTCTGGAGGCGCGCAGCCGTCCCGAGCACCGCCGTGCGTTCCGGGATGACGGCTTCCACCGCGTCGGCGAACGCCGCGGACGTCGTCACCAGCACGCTGCCGGCCTGCTCGTCGTGCTCGGCCTGGCTGATCAGGTCGGCGGCCACGAACCCCGCGTCGGCGGTGTCGTCCGCGATCACGAGGATCTCGGTCGCCCCGGCCTCGGAGTCGATGCCCACCACACCGCGCACCAGGCGCTTGGCGGCGGCGACGTAGTTGTTGCCCGGCCCGGTGACCAGGTCGACGGGCTCGAGGTCGAGCTCGGCGACGCCGTACGCCAGCGCGCCGACGGCTCCGGCACCACCCATCGCGTAGACCTCGTCGATGCCGAGCAGCCCCGCCGCGGCGAGGATCGTCGGGTGCACCGCGCCGCCGTGGTCGCGCTGCGGCGGCGACACGAGGGCGATCGAGGGCACGCCCGCGACCTGGGCGGCGACCACGTTCATCACGACGCTGGACGGGTAGACGGCCTTGCCGCCGGGCACGTAGAGCCCGACACGGCGCATCGGCTGCCAGCGCTGGTGGACCTCGGCGCCGTCGGCCAGGGTCGTCACGGACGGAGCGGGGATCTGCGCGGCACTCGCGGCACGGACGCGGCGGATCGCCTCGTCGAGGGCCGCCCGGACCTCGGGGGTGAGCCCGGCCACCGCGGCGGTGATCTCGGCGGTGGGCACCCGTACGTTCGCGGGGGCCCCACCGTCGAAGCGCTCGGCCTGGTCGCGCAGGGCCGCGGCCCCACGGTGTCGGACGTCCTCGATCAACTCGCGCGCGGCGTCGACCGCGTGCGACACGTCACCCGCGGCACGGGGCATGAGTCGGAGGAGTTCGGCACGGGCGGGGAGGCCGCCGCGGAGGTCGATTCGCTGCATCATGAGGCCTCCAGCGTACCGGCGGCGTGCTGCACGACCGCGTCGACCACGGGCCGGTGGTGGGCGACCTGGTCGGTGTCCCACGCGTCGAGCAGGTGCAGCGTGGCGATCCGGAACGCCAGCGCACGGACGAGCAGCTGCGGCCACTCCGGCACGCCGGTCCCGAGCACGCCGAGCCGGCCGACGGCGACCCGGTGCCAGGTCACGGCGTCGACCGCCGCGATCGCGGCACCGAGGCCCGCCGGACGCCAGTACGGCGCCCAGTCGAACACCGTGGGTGGCTCCCCCGGCGTGAAGAGCACGTTGCCGAGCAGGTCACCGTGGACGAGCTGGGACGGGGACGTCACCGGCCGGAACGTCGCCGCCAGGCGGTCCAGCGTCGGATCGTCCGGCAGGGGTGCGTTGCCCCAGACCATCCGGTCCGCCCGGCTCCAGGGGTCCTCACGCTGATCGAGGACTTCGGGACGCGGCAGGTCCGCGACGGCCCGGTGGAAGGCAGCGCCCGCGGCGATGACGTCGTCCACGCGGGTCGGGTCGGTCGAGCCGTCGACCCATCCCCAGGCCTCCCACCCGCCGTCGCCGGTGCCGGTGCCGGAGCCCACGATCCAGTCCCCGGACTCGGCGGCGACCGGACGCGGGGTCCGGAACCCGGCCGTGTGGACGAGCCGGGCCAGCGTGGCGGACCGCCACCGGGCCTCCAGGGGGTCGCCGGACGGCCGGAGCACGACGTCCCCGGCGCGCCACGTCAGCCCGCGGCCGCCGCCGAGCCGCTCGAGCGGGCGGTCGTGCACGCCGAACGCCCGCAGCACGTCCGGGCCCGGCGGCAGCGGCGGACCAGCCATCGCGACGCTCCTAGACCAGGCAGCGGGGTCCGAGCAGGCTCTTCAGCTCGCCGAACAGGTCCGGGGTGAGGTTCACCGGGAACGGCAGCTCGAAGGTGCGCGCCACGTCGTCCTTCAGCAGCTTCAGCCGGACCTCGGTGTCGCCCTGGTGACGGCCGAGCACGGCGGCGAGTTCCGTCACCGTGGTCGTCGTGGCCTGCCGTTCGGGCAGTGACAGGGTGAGCGGGCCGGAACCCATCGCGTCGCCGACGTTCGGCTGGAACATGCTCACCGCGTGCAGGGCCTTGCCGTCGTCGCGGACGTTGACGCGGCCGCGCAGGACGACGATCGAGTCGGCCACCAGGGACGGGCCGAACTCCTGGTACGTCTTGCCCAGGAACATCACCCCGATCTGCCCGCCGAAGTCCTCGATGTCGACGATGCCGTACGGGTTGCCGCTCGTCTTCGCCACCCGGTGCTGCACGCTCGTCAGCAGGCCGGCGACGGTGACCGTCTCACCCTCGATCGAGTCGTCGGCGGTCAGCAGGTCGGCGATGGTGATCGACTGGTGCTTCGCGAGTTCGATCTCGAGCCCGGCGAGCGGGTGGTCGGACACGTAGAGCCCGAGCATGTCCCGCTCGAACGCCAGCTTGTCGCGCTTGGACCACTCCGGCCGGTCCGGCACCTGGGACACCGCGGCGCTCGGGGTGTCCTCGGCGGCCTCGGCGAAGAGCGAGTCGAAGTCGAACCCGACGTTGCCGTGGGCCTCGTCACGCTTGACCTTCACCGCGCCCTCGACGGCGCCCTCGTGGATCTCCACCAGGGCACGGCGGGTGTCCCCGAACTCGTCGAACGCACCGGCCTTGATGAGCGACTCGACCGTGCGCTTGTTCGCCGACGAGATCGGGATCTTGCGCAGGAAGTCGTGGAAGGACTCGAACGCGCCCTTCTCGGTCCGGGCCTTGACGATGTCGTCGACCACGTTGAACCCGACGTTGCGGATGGCACCCATGCCGAAGCGGATGTCGTCACCGACTGCAGCGAAGAAGCCGATCGACTCGTTGACGTCCGGCGGCATGACCTTGATGCCCATGCGCCGGCACTCGTTCAGGTACAGGGCGAGCTTGTCACGGGCGTCACCGACGCTCGTCAGCAGGGCCGCCATGTACTCAGCCGGGTAGTGCGCCTTGAGGTACGCGGTCCAGAAGGACACCACACCGTAGGCCGCCGAGTGCGCCTTGTTGAACGCGTAGTCGGAGAAGGGCAGCAGGATGTCCCACAGCGTCTTGATCGCCGCGTCGGAGTAGCCGTTGTCCTTCATGCCCTGCTGGAAGCCCGCGTACTGCTTGTCGAGCTCGGACTTCTTCTTCTTGCCCATCGCGCGGCGGAGGATGTCCGCCTGGCCGAGGGAGAACCCGGCGACCTTCTGCGCGATGGCCATGACCTGCTCCTGGTAGATGATCAGGCCGTAGGTCGTGCCGATGATGTCCTTCAGGGGCTCTTCGAGCTCCGGGTGGATCGGGGTGATCGGCTGCTCGCCGTTCTTGCGGAGCGCGTAGTTCGTGTGCGAGTTCGCACCCATGGGCCCCGGACGGTACAGGGCGATGAGCGCGGAGATGTCCTCGAAGTTGTCGGGCTTCATCAGCCGCAGCAGGCCGCGCATGGGCCCGCCGTCGAGCTGGAACACGCCGAGGGTGTCACCGCGCTGCAGGAGCGCGTACGCCTCGGGGTCCTCGAGCCCCATGTTCTCGAGGTCGAGCTCGGTCCCCCGGTTCGTCTTGATGTTGTCGAGGGCGTCGCTGATGATCGTGAGGTTGCGGAGCCCCAGGAAGTCCATCTTGATCAGGCCGAGCGACTCCGCCGCCGGGTAGTCGAACTGCGTGACGATCTGGCCGTCCTGCTCCCGCTTCATGATCGGGATGATGTCGATCAGCGGGTCGCTCGACATGATGACGCCGGCCGCGTGCACGCCCCACTGGCGCTTCAGCCCCTCGAGCCCGAGCGCCGTGTCGAAGACGGTCTTCGCCTCGGGGTCGGTCTCGACCACGGTGCGGACGTCGACGGCTTCCTTGTAGCGCGGGTGGTCCTTGTCGAAGATCCCGGTGAGCGGGATGTCCTTGCCCATCACGGGCGGTGGCATCGCCTTGGTGAGCTTCTCGCCCATGCCGAACGGGAACCCGAGGACGCGCGAGGAGTCCTTGAGCGCCTGCTTCGCCTTGATCGTGCCGTACGTGACGATCTGCGCCACGCGCTCCGACCCGTACTTCTCGGTGACGTACTTGATCGCCTCACCGCGGCGCCGGTCGTCGAAGTCGACGTCGAAGTCGGGCATCGAGACGCGGTCCGGGTTGAGGAACCGCTCGAAGATCAGACCGTGCCGGATCGGATCGAGGTCGGTGATGCGCATCGCGTACGCCACCATCGAGCCGGCACCGGAGCCACGCCCCGGACCGACGCGGATGCCGTTGTTCTTGGACCAGTTGATGAAGTCCGCGACCACCAGGAAGTAGCCAGGGAACCCCATCTGGTTGATGATGCCGACCTCGTAGTCGGCGCGGTCCTGGACCTCTTTCGAGATGCCGCCCGGGTACCGGTACTCCAGCCCCTTCGCGACCTCTTTCTCGAACCAGGAGTGCTCGGTCTCGCCCTCGGGCACCGGGAACTTCGGCATGTAGTTCGCCGAGGTGTCGAACTCGACGTTGCAGCGTTCGGCGATGAGCAGCGTGTTGTCACAGGCCTCGAGGTTGTCGCGGAAGACGTGTCGCATCTGCGCCGGGGTCTTCAGGTAGAACTCGTCGGCATCGAACTTGAAGCGGTTCGGGTCGTTCAGGGTCGAACCGGACTGCACGCAGAGCAGTGCCGCGTGCGACTTGGCGTCGTGGGCGTGCGTGTAGTGCAGGTCGTTCGTGCCGACCAGCGGGATGTCGAGGTCCTTCGCCAGGCGGATCAGGTCGCTCATGATCCGGCGCTCGATCTCGAGCCCGTGGTCCATGACCTCGGCGAAGTAGTTCTCCTTGCCGAAGATGTCGCGGTAGTCGGCGGCGGCCTGCACCGCTTCGTCGTACTGGCCGAGGCGCAGGCGCGTCTGGATCTCCCCCGAGGGGCAGCCCGTCGTGGCGATGATGCCCTGGTGGTACTCCTGCAGGAGTTCGATGTCCATGCGGGGCTTGAAGTAGTAGCCCTCGAGCGACGCCTTGGACGACAACCGGAACAGGTTGTGCATGCCGGTGGTGTTCTCGGCGAACATCGTCATGTGCGTGTACGAGCCCGCACCGGACACGTCGTCGCCGCCGCCGTCACCCCAGCGGACACGGGTCTTGTCGGAGCGGTGCGTGCGGGGCGTGATGTACGCCTCGGTCCCGATGATGGGCTTGACGCCACCGGCCTTGGCGGCCTTCCAGAACTCGAAGGCGCCGAACATGTTGCCGTGGTCGGTCACCGCCACGGCGGGCATCCCCTGCGCGGCGGTCTCCGCCACGAGGTCGGAGAGCCTGGCGGCACCGTCGAGCATCGAGTACTCGCTGTGCACGTGCAGGTGGACGAAGGAGTCGGAATCCGACACGGAACCTCCGGTTCGTACGGTGTGCTGCGGGGTGGGAACAGCCTAACTGCGGCCGCCCACATTCCCGCGCGCGTCGTGGCGGACGGGAGGCTCGGGGCGGGGCCGCACCGCGCCTCCAGACCGGCATCCGGTCGCGACACGCACGGCGGGGGCCGCCGAGGGCGCAGGACACGCCGCACGCGCGCCGCCGCGGGTGCAGAACGCGTCGCCTGGCGGCGCCGCAGCCGACAGTTCGCGACCCCTCGGCGAAAGAGACCGGGCGGGGCGTACGGGAGGCTCGGGGCGGGCCCGCACCGCGCCTCCAGACCGGCATCGGGTCGCGACACGCACGGCGCGCGCCGCCGCAGGCGCAAGACACGCCGCACGCGAGCCGCCGCGGGTGCAGCAGGCGTCGCCTGGCGACTCCGCAGCCCACACTTCGTGACCCCGCGGCGAAAGAGACCGGGCGGGGCGGACGGGAGGCTCGGGGCGGGCCCGCACCGCGCCTCCAGACCGGCATCGGATCGCGACACACGCGGCGCGCGCCGCCGAGCGGGCAGGACACGCCGCACGCGGGCCGCCGCGGGTGCAGAACGCGTCGCCTGACGGCTCCGCAGCCGACAGTTCGTGACCCCTCGGAACGAGCGGCCGGGTGTGTCAGAGCGACGCGCTCCGGATCTGCTCCAGCGCTGCCTGCAGGTCGTCCGGGTACTGCGCCTCGAACGACACCCACTCGCCCGTGCGGGGGTGGTCGAAGCCCAGCCGGACGGCGTCGAGCCACTGGCGGGTCAGCCCGAGCTCGGCCGCCAGCACCGGGTCGGCACCGTACATCGTGTCGCCGACGAGCGGGTGGCGGGTCGCGGCCATGTGCACCCGGATCTGGTGCGTGCGCCCGGTCTCCAGGTGCACCTCGAGCAGGGTCGCGGAGCGGAAGGCCTCGAGCGTCTCGTAGTGGGTGACGCTCGGCTTGCCCTCCGACGTGACCGCGAACTTCCAGTCGCTCGACGGGTGCCGACCGATCGGGGCGTCGATCGTGCCGGAGGTCGGGTCGGGGTGGCCCTGCGCGAGCGCGTGGTAGACCTTCTCGACCGTGCGCTCCTTGAACGCCCGCTTGAGGTGTGTGTACGCCAGCTCGGTCTTCGCGACGACCATCAGGCCCGAGGTCCCGACGTCCAGCCGGTGCACGATCCCGGCGCGTTCGGCGGCCCCGGAGGTCGCGATGGTGAACCCGGCGGCGGCGAGGCCCCCGGGCACGGTCGGCCCGTCCCACCCCGGCGAGGGGTGCGCGGCGACCCCGACGGGCTTGTCCACGACGACGATGTCCTCGTCGTCGTGCACGATCGTCATGCCCGGCACGGCTGCCGGCACGATGCGCGGCGGCTCCTTCGGGGTCCACTCGACCTCGAGCCAGGAGTCGGCGTGCAGCCGGTCCGACTTGTCGACGGGAACACCGTCGACGCGGACGCCGCCCGCGGCGACGACGTCGGCCGCGAACGAACGGCTGAAGCCGAGGAGCTTCGCGATGGCGGCGTCGACGCGCTCACCGGCGAGCCCGTCGGGCACGGGAAGAGAACGCGATTCGGTCACGTGGCGTCGTGGCCCAGCGTGTCGCGACGGTCGCCGTCGTTCGGCCTGGAGGCGCGGGTCGGCTCGTCGAGAGCAGCGTCGGTCGACGACAACGCGGCCCCACCGTCGAGCGGCTGCGCCGGGTCGGCCGGCTCCGCCGCGTCGAGCTGCGCCTGGCGTTTGGCCGAGAGCGTACGGGTGCCGTCGAGGTTCACCCCGAGGATCACCAGCAGCACGAAGACCACCATGCTGATGCAGATGAAGGAGTCGGCGACGTTGTAGATCGCCGGCATCATCCAGGGGGTCGAGATGAAGTCGACCACGTGCCCCCGACCGAAGCCGGGTTCACGGAAGAGCCGGTCGAGCAGGTTGCCCAGCGCGCCGCCGAGCAGCATGCCGAGCACGATCGCCCACCACATCGACCGGATGCGACGCGAGTACACGATGATCGCGACGACGACCGCGGCCGAGATGACCGAGAACACCCAGGTCATGTTCACCGCGAACGAGAACGCGGCCCCCGGATTCCGGACGTACAAGAACTGCAACGCCCCGCCCAGGACCGGCACGGGGGTGCCGTACGGCAGGTTCGCGACGACCAGCGTCTTGGCGACCTGATCGAACGCCACCACCACGACAGCGGCGAAGGCCAGTGCCGCGATAGCGCGGACACTGACCTTCGCTCGTGATGCTGGTCGCGACAACGTCAGTTGCCGAAGCCCTGCGCCGAAGCCGGCGCCGGGGTGAGACCGGACTGCTCGCCCGAGGAGTCGAGCTCGGAGAGCTGCCCCTGGATGTAGCTCTTGAGCTGCGCACGGTAGTCGCGCTCGAAGGTCCGGAGCTCGTCGATCTTGCCCTCGAGCTGGCGCTGCTCCTGCTCGAGCACCGCGACACGCTGACGGTTCGTGTTCTCGGTGTCGGCGATGATCTGGCGCTGCTTCGCCTCGGCCTCGGAGACCAGGCGAGCCGCCTGGGCGGTGCCCTCGGCGATGAGCGCGTCGCGCTTCTCGATGCCCTCGCGCACGTGCTCCTCGTGGAGGCGACGCGCCAGGGTCAGGAGGTTCGTGGTGCCCTCGGTGTCCTCGTCGGCGGGGACCGTCGTGACCGGAGCGGCCGCGGCGACCGGAGCGGGCTCCGGTGCTGCCTCGACCGGTGCCGGCGTGGGCTCCGGTTCCGCTGCGGGAGCGGGCTGCTCGGCCTGCGCCGACTGCGGGGCCGACTCGGCCGCCTGCAGGCGCTGGCGGAGCTCGTCGTTCTCCGCGGTCAGGCGACGGAGCTCGACCACGACCTCGTCGAGGAAGTCATCGACCTCGTCCTGGTCGTAGCCCTCGCGGAACTTCGTCGGCTGGAACCGCTTGTTGACTACGTCTTCCGGCGTCAAAGCCATTGCCGTCACCTCAATAGAACTGCTGAACGTGTGGAACCGCATGCGGTGCGACCGAACTTACCAGTCGTACCGTGCGGTGCGGATGCGCCACCGGAGCGGGCATCGATCCCGACCACCGTACACCGACGATGGGGCGGAACCGTGCCGCGCGCCTGGCGTGGCGCGTGTCGCGGACGGGATTCCGCTCAGATACCGCGTGCCAGAGCGGCGACCACGAACCGGGCGATGATGACGACGAGCATCACGATCGTCCAGCCGAAGTCGAGCGCGACCGGCCCCAGGCGGAGCGGCGGGAGGACCCGTCGCACCGCTCGGATGGGCGGATCCGTGATCGTGTAGACGAACTCGGACACCACGAGCATGCCCCCGCGCGGACGCCAGGATCGGTTGAAGCTCTGCACGAGGTCGAGCGCGAAGCGCCCCCACATCACGAAGAAGTACAGGAGCAACGCGAGGGAGATGATCCCTAGGATCACGGACACGATGGGGCTCGCTCGTCTCGGGCGAGCGTCGTCAGACGACGCTCAGGGGCGGGTGTGCCGGGTACGGCTCAGGACTGGGCGAAGAAGTTCGCCTCGATGTCGGACTCTACCTCAGCAGGCTCACCGCTCACTGCGACGTGCGCCGGCGACAGGAGGAAGACCTTGTTGGTGACGCGCTCGATCTTGCCGAACAGCCCGAGCGACAGACCGGAGGCGAAGTCGATCATGCGTCGAGCGTCACCCTCGGTCATCTGCGAGAGGTTGATGATGACGGGGATGCCGTCGCGGAAGCTCTCGGCGATGGACTGGGCGTCCTTGTACTCGCGCGGGTGGACGGTGAGGATCTCGTTCATTTCCTGGACCGGGGTCGCCTTCTGTGCGGTCGTGTGCGAGCGGCGGAGCGGAGTGACCTGGGCGCCGCGCTGGTGGGTGTGCGTCTTGGTGGGAGCCGGCGCCGCTGCGGGAACGGCCACCGGGGCTGCTGCCGCGGCGGGGGTCTCCTGCGGTTCGGCGGCCGCCGGAGCAGCCGCTGCGGCCTGGCGAGCAGGGGCTGCCTGCTGGCGCGCGGGCTCGGCCTGCTGCTCGTCCTCGTAGTCGAGTTCCTCGTCGGCGAGGCCGAGGTAGACCATCGTCTTCTTCAGCGGGTTGGCCATGGTTCCTCCGGGGTTCGTGCTCGTGGTGCCCTGCAACGAGGCTAGGGTGCGAGCGGCCGGTTTCCCGTGATTGCGGTGCCGATCCGCAGGTGTGTCGCGCCCTCGAGGATCGCCTCGGCGTAGTCCCCGCTCATGCCGGCCGAGATGTCGGTGGCACCGGGCTCGAGCGCCACGACCCGCTCGGAGATCGAACGGAGCCGGGCGAAGGCTGGACGGGGTTCCTCGTCGAGGGGTGCGACGGCCATCACACCCCGCAACCGGATCGTCCCGGTGGCCAGCACGCGCTCCACCATCGCCTCGACGTCGTCCGGCTGCACCCCACCACGGCCGGGGTCGTCGGTCAGGTTCACCTGCACGAACCCGTCGATGACCGGCGGTTCCGGCTCGGCCTCGGTCGGGGCGAACGCGTCGACGACGGACCCGCGGTCGAGCGACTGCACGACGTGGGCGTACCGCCGGGCCTGCCGGGCCTTCTTCGACTGCAGCTGCCCGATGAAGTGCCAGGTCAGGTCGAGGTCGGCGAGTTCCGCAGCCTTGGCCTGTGCCTCCTGGTGGCGGTTCTCCCCCACGTCCGTCACGCCGAGTGCGGCCAGCTCGCGCACGAGGGACGCCGGGCGGTACTTCGTGACGACGACGAGCGTGAGTTCGTCGGGCGAGCGCCCTGCGGCTCGCGCCGCGTCGGCGATGCCCCTCCGGACGGACGCAACGCGCGCCTCCGGTCCGTCGTCGTGAGACGAGGCCTGGAGGCGCGTGTCGGCTACCACGGGTGGGTTACTTCAGGAAGTCGGGGACGTCGAGCTCGTCGTCGTCGTCGAACGCCGGGTCGGCGGCGCGCTGCACCGGCGGCTGGTGTTCCTGCGAGGCCCAGGACGGGCTCGACGTGGTGGAGTCCTCGATCGCGCCGGTCGAAGCGGCGACGGGTGCCGAGACACTCGACTCCGGGTCGACGTAGCTGGAGCGACGCTCCTTCTGCTGCTGCGCCGGCTCGCCACCGTCGAAGCCCGCGGCGATGACGGTGACGCGGACCTCGTCACCCAGGGTGTCGTCGATGACCGCACCGAAGATGATGTTCGCCTCGGGGTGCACGGCTTCCTGCACCAGACGAGCGGCGTCGTTGATCTCGAAGATGCCGAGGTTCGAGCCGCCCTGGATCGAGAGCAACACGCCGTGCGCACCGTCGATCGAGGCCTCGAGCAGCGGCGACGCGACGGCGAGCTCGGCCGCCTTGATCGCACGGTCGGCACCGCGCGACGAACCGATGCCCATGAGCGCGGAACCCGCACCCTGCATGACGCTCTTCACGTCGGCGAAGTCGAGGTTGATCAGGCCGGGGGTGGTGATGAGGTCGGTGATGCCCTGCACGCCGGCCAGGAGCACCTGGTCGGCCGTGGCGAACGCCTCGACCATGGAGATGCCACGGTCGCTGATCTCGAGCAAGCGGTCGTTCGGCACGACGATGAGCGTGTCGACCTCGTCCTTGAGGCCAGCGACGCCGTTCTCGGCCTGGGACTGGCGGCGCTTGCCCTCGAAGCTGAACGGCTTCGTGACGACACCGATGGTCAGTGCGCCGATGGACTTCGCGATGCGCGCGACGACCGGAGCACCACCGGTGCCGGTGCCGCCGCCCTCGCCCGCGGTGACGAACACCATGTCGGCGCCGGCCAGGGCCTCTTCGATCTCCTCGGCGTGGTCCTCGGCGGCACGACGGCCGACCTCGGGGTCCGCGCCGGCGCCGAGCCCGCGGGTGATCTCGCGGCCGACGTCGAGCTTGACGTCGGCGTCGCTGAGCAGCAGTGCCTGGGCGTCGGTGTTGATCGCGATGAACTCGACCCCACGGAGACCGAGCTCGATCATGCGGTTGACGGCGTTGACGCCGCCGCCGCCGACACCGACGACCTTGATGACGGCGAGGTAGTTGTGGTTCGTGGTCACGTCAGTCAGGCCTCCGGTAGAACCCTCAACCTCTACTTGAAGTTCAGGGGCAATGCTGGTAGATGTGGTGCTGGCTTCGACGCTACGGGTGCGTTCGGCGCACTGTCGCCCCGCCACGCCGCGTGTCGCCGATCAGGTCGGCAATTCAGTCCTTCGCGCGGATCACGCCGTTGTCCGGTGCCGACACGTCGTACTCGACGACGACGCCCGGGTTCCGCGCCTCGTGGTCCTTGACCAACGCGGCGAGCAGCGCGGCCTTCGCGTCCGAGTCGTCCGGGCTCCCCCACACGACGGTCGAGCCGTCCTTGAGGGTCAGGGTGACGTCGTCGGCGGTGGACCCGGCGACGCGGGTGACCTGGGACCGGACCGTCGACGGCAACGCCAGCACGACCTCGGTCATCGTGCGGAAGCTCGAGGAGCCCAGGCGTGCACGGGCGATGTCGGCGAGCGGCATCGTGGCCGGACGCTTCGGCGACGACTGCACGACGATGCCGGCGGGGTCGACGAGGTCGAACGTGCTGCCGGACCGCACGGCGACCACCGGCGTGCGCTCGGTGACCGTGACGACGAGCGTGTGCGGCGGCGCCTCTTCGGTCACGTAGCTCTCGATCAGCGGGAACCCGGCGACGTCGCGCTTGATCGCGTCGAAGTCGAGCCGGGCCAGGGGGGTGCCGATCTGGTCGGACAGCGCCTGGCGCAGGGCCGTCTCGTCGACGCGGTTGGTCCCCTTGACCTCGATCGTGCGGAGCGCCATCAGCGGCGAGAACACCGCGACCAGGATCGAGACCCCGAGCACCAGGACGACGCTCGCCGCCGTGATCCAGGCGGCGCGACGGTGCCGGCTGCGCCGGGTGAACCGGCGGACCTCGGCACGCTCGAGCAGGCGACGGCGACGCTTCGCGATGCGCGCCTCGCGGGCGGTCTCCGCGGCGCGCACCCGCGCCCCGATGGGCGCCTCGGCGTGCTGCTCCGTCCGGGAGGCACCGCTCGCGTCGAGGACGTCGGTCACGGTCGCGTCGTGGTCGCGTGCACTGCCCGCCGCGCCCCCGGACGGTCGTCGCGCCCCGTCTCCTCGGGGCGCGTTGCCCGCGTCGGGGCGCGGGTCGCGGTGGTCCTCGTCCGGTGTGTACTCGCGCAGGCGGTCGGCGACGGCCCCGAAGCCGGCGCCGACGCGGCGGCCGGCCGCGCCCGCGAGGGCGCCGACGCGGTCGCGCGTCGAGTCGGCGGCAGCGGTGGTCGGATCTGCGCCCGCGGACGGCCGTCGCGCCCCGACACTCGGGGGCGCACCGACCGCTGGGGGGCGCGTGCCGGAGGCACCGGGTGCCGGAGTGCTGCCCGGGGTGGTGGGGGCGGGGGTTTCGACGGCCGCAGCCGACTCGTCGGACGCGGGACGGGCCTCCCGGGCGTCGGCGACGCGGCCGCGGAACGGCAGCCGCGGCTTCGAGGGACCACGACGCTGCCGGGGCGCTTCCGCAGCCTCGGCCGGGGCGTCCTGGCGGGCGTCCCCCTCGTCGAACCCCTCGGGGCGCTTCACCGGGACGACGCTCCGTCGGTGCCCAGGGCGTCGAGCACCTGCGGGATGATCCGGTACACGTCGCCGCAGCTGAGCGTCATGATGATGTCGCCGTCCCGGGCGACCGCGGCCGCACGGGCCGCAGCGTCGTCCCAGTCGGGCAGGAACTCGACGCGCGACTGGTCGGCGAAGCGCTCCTGCACCAGGGCACCGGTCACGCCGGGCTCCGGGTCCTCGCGGGCGCCGTAGACGTCGAGCACGACCGTGTGGTCGGCGAGTTCCTCGTACACCTTGGCGAAGTCGCCGGCCATCAGACGGGTGCGGGAGTACAGGTGCGGCTGGTGGATCGCGATGATGCGGCCGTCCCCGACCACGTTGCGGGCGGCCTTGAGCGCGGCGGCCACCTCGGTCGGGTGGTGCGCGTAGTCGTCGTAGACCGAGACCCCGCGCTCGACCCCGTGCAGCTCGAAGCGGCGCTGGGTGCCGCCGAACGCCTCGAGCCCGCGGATCGCGTCGACCGGGGCGACGCCGAGACCGGTCAGCACCGCGAAGGCACCGACGGCGTTGATCGCGTTGTGCCGGCCGGGCACGCGGAGGGTCAGGTGGTATGCCTGACCACCGGCGCGGAAGTCGACCTCGACGCCGGCGGACTCGGTGATGCCCTCGATGCGGACGTCCGCGTCGGCGGCCTCGCCGAAGGTGACGATCTCGGGGGCGTCCGGGCGCTGGCGGATGCCGGCCGTGACCGTCTTCGCACCGGCGTCGTCGCTCGAGATGACGACGCGCTGGCTCGCCTTCGCGGCGAACTCGACGAAGGCCTCGGTGAAGGCCTCTTCGCTGCCGTAGTGGTCCAGGTGGTCGGCGTCGACGTTCGTGACGAGGGCCACCGCGACGTCGTAGAGCAGGAACGAGCCGTCGGACTCGTCGGCCTCGACGACGAACAGGTCGCTGGACCCCGGGGCCGAGCTGGTGCCGAGGGACTGGATGACGCCGCCGTTGACGAAGCTCGGGTCGAGACCGAGCTCGACCATGGCGGTGACGATCATGCCGGTCGAGGTGGTCTTGCCGTGCGCACCGGCGACCGCGACCAGGCGGTGCTCGGCGATCAGGGCGGCGAGGGCCTGCGACCGGTGCAGGACCGGCAGGCCGCGGCGCTGGGCCTCGAGGAGCTCGGGGTTGTCCGGCCACAGTGCGCTCGTGACGACGATGCTGTCCGCCTCGCCGACGTTCGCGGCGTCGTGCCCGATGTGCACCGTCGCACCGAGGTCGCGCATCGTGCCGGTGGTCTCCGTCTCGCGGGAGTCACTGCCGGTCACGCGGTGGCCGGCCGCGAGGAACATCCGGGCGATCCCGCTCATGCCCGAGCCGCCGATGCCGACGAAGTGCACCGTGCCGAGGTCGTCCGGGATCGGCTGGGTCAGGTCCGGCTTGATGGTCATCGTTCCTCCGTGGTGCTGGGGGCCGCCTTCGCGGCGTCGAGGACCAGGTCCGTCATCCGGTCGGCGCCGTCGCGGTGGCCCACGCTGCCCGCCCGCACGGTCATGTCCGCGATGCGGGAGCGGTCCTGCAGGATGCTCAGCAACTGGAACGTCACCCAGTCGCGGTCGAATTCCCCGTCGGCCACCAGGACGGCTCCCCCGGCGTCGACGACGTCCTTCGCGTTGTGACGCTGCTCGCCGTTGCCCACCGGGTACGGCACGAGCACGCTCGGCAGTCCGACGGCCGTGAGCTCGCAGACCATGCCGGCGCCGGCGCGCGACACGACGAAGTCGCTCGCCGCGTAGGCCAGGTCCATCCGGTCGCAGTACGGCAGCACGTGGTAGCCCTCGAGGTCGCTCGGGCCGATGTCCGACGCGGCGCCCACGACGTGCAGGACCTGCCAGCCGGCACCGACGATCGCGGCGGCCGACTGGTTGATCGTCCGGTTGATGCTCCGCGCGCCCGAGGACCCACCGGTGACGAGCAGGACCGGCCGGTCCGGGTCCAGCCCGAACTCGGCGAGCCCCTCGGCACGGGAGGCACGGCGGTCGAGTGACTCGATCTCGCGACGGAGCGGCATGCCCACGACGCGGCCGTGGCGCAGGCGCGTGTTCGAGAAGGTCAGGCCGACGTGCTCGGTGAGGAACGCGGCGAGGCGGTTCGCCAGCCCGGGCTTCGCGTTCTGCTCGTGCACGACGATCGGGGTGCCGGTGCGGCGGGCGGCGATGTACGCCGGAGCGGCCGCGTAGCCACCCACACCGAGCACCACCTCGATCTCGTGGTCGCGGATGATCTGCTCGGTCCGCTTGACCGCCGCCGCGAAGCGCTGCGGGAAGCGCAGGGCCGCACTGTTCAGCTTCCGCGGGAACGGCAGGCGCGGGATCGTCAGCAGCTCGTAGCCGCGCATCGGGACGAGGCGGGACTCCAGGCCCTCGGCGGTGCCCAGCACGAGGACCTCGGCGCCGGGCTCCCGCTCGGTCAGCCGGTCGGCGACCGCGAGCAGGGGGTTGACGTGGCCGGCGGTGCCGCCGCCGGCGAAGAGGTACTTGCTCACCGCAGTGATCCGTTCGTGGAGGTCCGGCCGAGTGGGGCGTTCGTCAGGCCGGGGTCGTTCTTGCCGGGCAGGTCGCGGGCGAAGGAGAGCACGACGCCGATCGCCACCAGGGTCATGATGAGGGCCGAACCACCGGCCGAGATGAGTGGCAGGGGCACACCGAGCACCGGCAGCAGGCCGAGCACGACCGCGATGTTGATGAGTGCCTGGCCGATGATCCACGCGAGGATGCCGCCGGTGACCGTCTTGACGAAGGGGTCGCGGGACTGCCGGATGATCTTGATCATGCCGACGGCGAGCACGACGAACAGGCTCAGCACCACGACGGCACCGATCAGGCCGAGCTCCTCGCCGATGATCGCGAAGATGTAGTCGTTGTCCGCCTCGGGCAGCCACGACCACTTGGCCTTCGAGTTGCCGAGGCCCACGCCGAACACCCCGCCGGACGCGAGCGCCCACATGCCGTGCACGGGCTGCCAGCAGATGTCCTGGTACTGGCTGGAGTCGGTGCACCCGGACAGCCATGCGCTGATGCGCGTCGACCGCGAGGCCGACGCCATCGTGACGAAGGGCAGCATCACGGCGAACGCGGCCAGGCCGACGAGCAGGTGCCGGGCGCGGACGCCGCCGATGTACAGGGCGCCGAAGACCAGGATGAGCATGACCATCGCCGTGCCCTGGTCGCCACCCAGGACCACGAGCCCGAGCGACAGCATCGAGGCGATCCCGATCGGGATGAAGACCTCTTTCCAGTCGTCGAGCTTCTCCCGCTTGACGTAGAGGATCGCGCCGATGCCGAGCACCAGGCCGAGCTTGACGACCTCGGACGGCTGCGCGGTGAACGACCCGAGCTTGATCCAGTTCCGGTTGCCCTGGATGTCGAGACCGAGCGGGGTGAACACGAGCAGCTGCAGCACGAGCGCCGCGCCGAGCAGCCGCATCGCCCACTTCCGCCAGATCCTGGTCGGGACCCGGCTCGCGATGAGCATGAGCGGCACGCCGAGCACGGCGTACAGGCCCTGGCGGGAAGCCGCCCCGAAGAAGTCGTGGGTCGCCGCGTACTCCTCGACGCTCGACGAGGACAGCACCATGACGACGCCGAAGACGACGAGGAACAGCGTGACGCCGAGGATCGTGTAGAAGGTGCTGGACTCCGCGACGAAGACGTTCTTGACGGCGACGATCGCGCCGTTCGTCCGTCGTGGGGTCGACGCGGTCCGGCCGTTACGGCTGTTCGGAAGATCCGTCGGTGTCGTCGCCATCGACTTCTCCTCCCAGGTGTTCGTTGACCGCGGCAGCGAAACGCTGCCCCCGGTCGGCGTAGGAGCCGAACTGGTCGAACGACGCCGCCGCCGGGGCGAGGAGGACCGTGTCGCCCGGCCTCGCGACCGATGCGGCATGCCGGACCGCCTCGCGCATGACCTGATCAGTGTCCGTCGTCTCGACCTGGAGCACGGGGACCGCGGACGCGTGTCGCGCGAATGCCTCGAGCACCGGGGCCCGGTCGGTCCCGATGACGACGACGGCGCGGACGTCCGGACCGAAGCGCTCGACCAGGCCGTCGATGTCGACGCCCTTGAACAGGCCCCCGACGATCCACACGACGGTGTCGAAGGACGCCAGGGACGCGGTGGCGGCGTGCGGGTTCGTGGCCTTGGAGTCGTCGACCCAGGCGATGCCCGCGGACTCTGCGACGAGCTCGGTGCGGTGGTGGTCGGCACGGAAGGCCCGGACGGCCGTCTGGATGGCGCTCGGCTGGACGGTGCCGGCACGCGCCAGCGCAGCGGCGGCCAGGACGTTCATGGTCATGTGCGGGCTGGCGAGCCCGGCGGCCTCGAGGTCGGCGACCGTCGAGAGCTCGAGTGCGCTGTTGCGGCGGTCCTCGTTGAAGGCCCGGTCGCACAGGACGTCCTCGACGATGCCGACGTCACCGGGGGCGGGGACACCGGGGGTGAAGCCGACCGCTCGGCAGCCCTCCACCACGTCGGCCTCCTGCACCATCTGCCGGGTGACCTCGTCCGAGGTGTTGTAGACGCACGCCATCACGGTGCGCTCGTAGACCTTGGCCTTCGCCGCGCGGTACGCCTCGGCGGAACCGTGCCACTCCAGGTGGTCGTCGGCGATGTTCAGGCAGGCACTCGCGAGGGGCACCACGGCACCGTCGCCGGATGTCGCCATGTAGTGCAGCTGGTGACTCGACAGCTCGACGACGAGCACGTCGTACCCGACCGGGTCGCGGACGACATCGAGCACCGGCACGCCGATGTTCCCGCACGCCACGGCCCGCAGTCCGCCGGCCTCGTACATCGCGGTCGTCAGCTGCGTCGTCGTGGTCTTGCCGTTCGTGCCGGTGATCGTGATCCACGGGGCCGCGACCGGGCCGCGGACGACCTTGTCGCGGACACGCCAGGCGAGCTCGATGTCACCCCAGACGGTGCTGTTCACCACCGACCACTGCACGGTGGCGTTGTGCGGGGGCAGCCCCGGCGACACGACCACGACGTCGGGCGCCTGCGCGACGAGCGCGTCCGGCACGGTGTCGAGCGGCGTCTGCAGGAACCGGGCACCGATGACGTCGAGCAGCTCGACGCTGTCGGCCGGGGCGTCGGACGAGTAGACCGTCACCTCGCTGCCGAGCTCGACGAGGGTGTCGGCGACCGAGAACCCGGTGGCACCCAGGCCGAGGACGGCGACGTTCAGCCCCTTCCACCCTTCGGCGTGCCAGCTGTCGAGGGACTCGAGACGGGACGACGAGGACACCGGGTCAACCAACGCTTGCGATCCATTCGAGGTAGAAGAGCCCGACCCCCGCCGCGACGAAGAGTCCGGCGATGATCCAGAAGCGGACGACGACCGTCACCTCGGCCCACCCCTTCAGTTCGAAGTGGTGGTGCAGCGGACTCATCAGGAAGATGCGCTTGCCGTGGGTGATCTTGAAGTACGCACGCTGCAGGATGACCGAACCGGTGACGATGAAGAACAGGCCACCGATGAGGACCAGCAGCAGCTCGGTGCGGCTGAGGATCGCGAGGCCGGCCAGGGCACCGCCGAGGCCGAGCGAACCGGTGTCGCCGAGGAAGATCTGTGCCGGCGAGGTGTTGTACCAGAGGAACCCGATGAGCCCACCGCAGACCGCGGCCGCGACCACGGCGAGGTCGAGCGGGTTCGCGACGGTGTAGCAGGCGTGTGCGGTGTCCGAGTCGAGCCGGGTCCCGCCGCAGATCTGGTTCGACTGCCAGAAACCGATGATGACGTACGAGCCGATCGCCAGGATGCTCGATCCCGTCGCCAGGCCGTCGAGGCCGTCGGCGACGTTCACGCCGTTCGACGTGGACACCGTCAGCAGGACGATCCAGCCGAGGAACAGCACCGTGCCGATGACGGTGCCGAGCGCCATGAAGTCGAGCCACGGCACGTCGCGGACGGCCGAGATCATCGTGGATGCCGGGGGCTTGCCGTTCGACGTGGGCACGACCAGTGCGATCGTGGCGAAGATGACGCCGACGATGACCTGGCCGAGGATCTTCGCCCAGCCACCGAGCCCGAGGCTCCGCTGACGCCGGACCTTGAGGAAGTCGTCGATGAAGCCGACGAACCCGAGCCCGACCATCAGGAACAGCACGAGCAGGCCGGACAGCGTGATCGAGTCGCCTCCGATCAGGTGGCCCACGAAGTACCCGATCACCGCACCGATGATGAGGACGATGCCACCCATCGTGGCGGTGCCGCGCTTGGTGTGGTGGGACTGTGGGCCGTCGTCACGGATGAACTGCCCCCACCCGAGACGGTGGAAGAGCTTGATGAAGAACGGGGTGAGCAGCAACGTGAACACCAGCGACGTGGCGCCGGCGATGAGGAGCGCGATCATTCGGTGACACCTCCGAGGCGGTCGCCGAGGAATCGCAGTTCGGCAGACTTCGAGGACTTGACGAGGACGACGTCGCCGGGGCGGAGCATCTCCTGCATGGCACGGACGGCGTCGTCGACGTCCTCGATGTACACGGACTCGCCGTCCCACGATCCCTCGAGGGTGGCGGCCTGGTGGATGGGCATCGCGCCGCGGCCGACGACCACGAGCTGTCCGATGCCGAGGCGGACGACGAGCCGACCGATGCGGTCGTGCTCCTCGACGGAGAACTCACCGAGCTCGGCCATCTCACCGAGCACGGCGACGGTCCGCTCGCCCGGGCGCACGATCTGCGCCAGGGTCCGCAGCGCCGCCGCGGTGGAGTCGGGCGACGCGTTGTACGCGTCGTTGATCACGGTGACGCCCTCGGGGCCGCCCTGGAGCAGCTCCATGCGCCAGCGCTCGGCGCGCGTCATCGACGCGAGCGCCGCGGCGCCGTCGGCGAGCGGGACGCCCCACAGGTGGGCGACGGTGAGCGCGGCGGACGCGTTCATCGCGTGGTGCTCACCCAGGATCGCGAGGCGCACGTCGACGTGATCCGGGCCTCCAGACAGGGTTGCGTCCGTCGGACGGTCGCCTTCGGGGCGGACGGGAGGAACGGTGAGGGTGAAGCGGGTGCCGCTGCGGTCCGTCTCGATGCCGGTGATGCGGTAGTCGGCCTCGGCCGACGTGCCGAAGCCCACCACGCGCGCGGCCGTCAGGTCGCGCATCGACGCGACGCGGTCGTCGTCGACGTTGAGCAGGGCCGTGGCGGTCTCGGGCAGGTCGGTGACCATCTCGGACTTCGCGCGCTGCGTCGCCTCGATGCCGCCGAACTCGCCGGCGTGCGCGAGGCCCACCTTGAGGACGACACCGAGGTCGGGCTCGGCGATCGACACGAGCTTGGCGATGTGGCCGACGCCGCTCGCGCCCATCTCGACCACCAGGTACCGGGTGTCGTACGTGACGCGGAGCATCGAGATCGGTGCGCCGACGTGGTTGTTGAACGAGCCCTCGGGTGCGATCGTCGCGCCGTGCTGCTCGAGGATCGTGCGGAGCATGTTCTTCGTGCTCGTCTTGCCGTTCGAGCCGGTGATGCCGACGACCCGCAGGGGTGCCGGGCGACCGTCGGCATCGACGCGGTCCGCGCCGCTCATGCGGACACGGGTGACGACCTCGTGCGCGAGCGCAGCGAGGGCCTCGTAGCCGTCCGTGACGACGATCTGCGGCGCGGTGGTGTCGACACGCTCCGGCGTGATCACCAGGACGGCACCGGCGTCGACCGCGGCGGGCACGAAGCGCCGGCCGTCGGTGACCTCGCCGGGCAGGGCGAAGAAGACGCTGCCGGGACGGACCAGGCGGGAGTCGGTCTCGACCGAGCCCTCGACGACCAGGTCGCCGGGCTCGGCGACGTCGGTTGCCTGGGCGCCGCCGATCAGCTCGCCGCTGACCGCGGTGGCGATCTCGGCGAGGGTCATGGCGATCATCGGACGTCCTCCGCCGGACCGGAGTTCGGCTCCCAGCCGGCCTCGCGGAGGGCCGCACGGGCCTCGTCGCGGGCGGAGTACGGCGTTCGGACACCCTGGATGTCGCGGTAGTCCTGGTGGCCCGGGCCGGCCCAGAGGATCGAGTCCCCTTCACCGAGCAGGCCCACCGCGGTGCGGATCGCGGCCTCGGGCGGGCTGACCTCGTGGATCTCGTGGTCCGGGTAGGCGGCGCGTGCGGCGTCGACCAGGGTCTTCCGGATCGACGCGGCGTCCTCGAAGCGGGGGTGGTGGTCGGTGACGACGAGGATGTCGCTGCCGGCGGCGGCCACGCGGGCCATGTCGCCACGCTTCGTGGTGTCGCGGTCACCGTCGGCGCCGAACAGCATCAGCACCTTGCCGGCGGTGAACTGCCGGACCGCGGCGAGCGTGTTCTCGAAGGCGTCGGCGCTGTGGCCGAAGTCGACGTAGACGCTCGGCCCGTGCTCGCCGGAGACCCGCTCGGTGCGACCGGGCAGGTAGCACTCGATGGCGGAGACGCGCTCGGACGCACCGTCACGCTCACGGTCGCCCGATCCGTCCTCGTCGGGGTAACGGCGGTGGTTGCTCTCGAGCGCGTGCGCGATGGCACCGAGCTCGAAGCCGCCCTCGACCAGCATGACGATCGCCAGTGCGGCGTTCGCGGCCATGTGCCAGCCGATCAGGGGCACACGGGTCGTGAGCTCGCGACCCTCGGGACCCGTCAGGCGGAACTCGGTGTAGGCGGCGTGTGCCTCGACGATGTCGACGTGCCACTCGGCCTCGACGTCGGGGTGCACCGTGATGGTGGTGACCGGGATGCGGGAGTCCTGCACCACGCGGTGGCCCCAGTCGGTGTCCAGCGAGACGACGCCGCGGCGGGCGTGCTCGGGCTGGAACAGCGGGAGCTTCGCCTGGTAGTACTCCTCCATGTCGGCGTAGTCGTCGAGGTGGTCGTGCGACAGGTTCGTGAAGGCCGCGACGTCGAAGACGATGCCGTCGACGCGGTGACGGCTCAGGGCCTGGGCACTGACCTCGACGGCGACGGCGCGGACCTCGCTCTCGCGCATGCGGGCGAGGAGCGCGTGCATCTCGCTGGCCTCGGGCGTGGTCAGGCGGCTCGTCACGCTGAGCGAACCGATGTGGCGCTCGGCGGTCGAGCTCAGGCCGGTCACCAGGCCGAGCTGCTTGAGGATGCCCTCGAGGATGTAGGACGTGCTCGTCTTGCCGTTCGTGCCGGTGACGGCGAACAGCTGCGGCAGGTCGGTGGCCTCGTCGGGGTGGGTGCGGTAGACCCACGCGGCGACGTCGCCCAGGGCTGCGCGGGGATCGTCGACGACGAGCACCGGCAGGCCGGACGGCTCGACGAGTGCGACGCCGTCCTGGTCGGTCAGGACGGCGACCGCGCCGCGCTCGGCGGCCTCGGTCGCGAACTGGGCGCCGTGCCGGTTCGCGCCGTGCACGCCGACGAACAGGTCACCCGGCTGCACCTCGGTGGCACTCAGCGTGACGCCGGTGGTCTCGAGGGTGTCGACCGAGCCGACGACACGCAGACCGAACGCGTTCGCGAGTTCGGCGACGGCCCTCGGGGTCGGGTGTTCGGGTCGGAGGACCGGGGGGATCCGTGCGGACAAGTGTTCCTTCTTCCTCACCACGTGGACGGGTAGAGCTTCGCCTCGGACGCGGAGGGGGCTACTCGGTACTTCTCGAGCACCTGGGACATGAGTGTGCGGAACGCCGGAGCCGCTCCGCTGGACCACTTGTTGGTCTGCGGCTTCGTGAACGTCACCGTGACAACATACTGGGGGTCTTCGGCGGGTGCCATTCCGGCCACCGACGTGATGCGCTGACCGCCGTAGCCCTGCGACCCCTCGGCCACCTCGGCGGTGCCGGTCTTCGCGGCGATGTTGTAGCCCGAGATCGGCTTCATGCCCACCAGCGTGCCGCCCGTGACGACGCTCTGCAGCATGTCGGTGACCTGCGTGGCGGCGGCTGCGGACACGACGCGCTGCTTCTGCACGTCGGGCGCGTCGATCGTCTTGCCGTCGGCCGTGGTGCAGCCCTTGACGAAGTGCAGCGGGATCCGGACGCCGTCGTTCGCGATCGTCTGGAACACGCTCGCGACCTGCACGGCCGTCGTCGAGATGCCCTGGCCGAACATCGAGTTGATGTTCGTCTGCTGGTCCCAGTTCGGGCTCGTGCCGTAGTCCATCGAGGGCTGGCCCGGGTAGTCGATGGCCGTCTCCGGCTCGAACAGCCCGAACTTCTTCATGTAGTCGAAGCGCTGCTGGGCCGTCAGCCGTGCCCCGAGCTCGGTGATGCCGACGTTCGACGAGTTCTGCAGGATGCCGGTCAGCGTCAGGTTCTCGGTGGGGTGGAACTCCGAGTCGTGGATCGTGCCGCCCCAGGGGAACGTGCGCGAGTACGGCACGACGGCCTGGTCGGTGGGAGTCGACTTGCCCTGGTCGATCAGCGCGGCGGCGATCGCGGCCTTGATCGTGGAACCCGGCTCGTACGACGCCGTCAGGGCCCGGGAGCCGAAGGCACCCTTGTCGGTCGTGGCGTCGACGTCGTTCGGGTCCACGGTCGGGTAGTCGGCGACCGCCAGCAACTCGCCCGTCTTGACGCTCGTGACGGTGGCCGTCGCGGACTCCGCCTGCAGGGTCTTGGCGGCGGACGCGATGGTCTGCTGCGCCATGTACTGCAGGTCGCTGTCGATCGTCGTCTCGAGCGTGCCGCCGTCCTTGGCCTTCTTCGTGGTCACGGTGCTGCCGGGCAGCTGGACGCCGTCCTCGCCACGCTCGTAGGTCTCCGAGCCGTTGGTGCCGGCCAGGCACTGGTCGTAGGCGTACTCCAGGCCGGCCTGGGCGCCGTCGGTCCCCATGAACCCGGTCAGGTTGCCCGTCGTCGCAGCGGTCGGGTAGACCCGCGACGCCTGCTGTTCCTTGTAGATCCACGGGATGCCGAGGTCGACCACGGCCTCGTAGTGCCGGACGTCGAGGCCCTTGATCAGGTACGCGAAGTCGGACTTCGGGTTCGCGGCGATGTTCTTCCGCATGGTCGCGACGTCACCGCCGGAGGCCTTCGCCAGGGCGTCGAGTGCGGTGCTGACGCTGACGTCCTTGATGCGGGTGCCGCCGAGCTTGCCCTTGAACTGCTTGACCAGGCGCGGCGAGGTCGTGATGTTGTACCGGGTCACGCTGTCGGCGAGTTCGGTGCCGTTGCGGTCCACGATCGCGCCACGGGTGCCGTAGATCGTCACGGGGATGCTGCGCTTCTGGGCCGACGCCTCGTTCAGCACCGATGCCTGGACGACCTGGATGTCGACGAGCCGGACCACGAACACCCCGACCAGGGCGATCACGGCGAGCATCACGATGCTGTAGCGCAGGCGTCGGTTGCGGATCGTCTTCGTCACGCGGTGCGGTCCTTCCCGGGCGGTGCTGAGGGTGCGGCGGACCCGCCGGTCACCGGGTGGAGGGTGCCTGGAGCGGGTTCGCGTCGGACTCTACGGACGACTTCGCCGTCCCCTGGTCCGACGCGCTGGCGCCGCTGGTCTTCTCAGACGCGGCAGGTGCGGACGTGTCCGCGGCGGTGCTGCCTGCGGCGGCACTGCCTGCGGCGGGGTCGCCGGGGTTGCCCGTTTCCTTGCTCGTCGACGTGGCGCCCGGCTGGGTGGCCAGCGGCACGTCGTTCAGCAGAGAGTTCGGCACCTGGTTCTCGGTGGACGCGGTTGCCTCGTCGGGCTTCGCCGGGGTCGGCGTGCCGTACACCCGGCCGGTCTTCGGGTCCAGGTACACCGGCGTGGAGTTCGCGATCATCCCGAGCGCCTGCGCGTTGCGGGCCAGGTTCTGCGGCGAGTCCAGCACCCGGAGTTCCTCGGACAGCGACTGCTGCGTGCGGGACAGGTTGGTCTGCTCCGTCGACAGCGAGTTGAGCGTGTAAGCGCCCTGGCTGAGCACCATGCTGATGCCGAGCTGGGCCAGCAGCAGGATCGCGAGCGCGGCGACGGCCACGACGGCGTACCCGATGCGGGGACGGGCCCGGCGCTGGGCCGCGGTGGGGGTGACCTCGACCAGCTCGGGGCGGTGCTGACGGTCGGGGCGCGGGGCCCGCGACGGGACGACCGCAGGGTCGACGAGTGCGAGGTTCGTGCTCATGTCAGTTCCGGATCCGCTCGGCCGCGCGCAGTCGCACGGGGGTTGCTCGGGGGTTGGCGGCGCGTTCGGCCTCGTCGGCCAGCTCGGCGCCCTTGACGATCAGGGAGAAGGTGGGGGCGTGCTCGGGCAGCTCCACCGGCAGGTCGGCGGGGGCGCTCGACTTCGTGCGCTCCACCAGGGCCCGCTTGACGATGCGGTCCTCGAGGGACTGGTAGGACTCGACGACGATGCGGCCACCGACCGCGATGGCGTCGAGGGCCGCCGGGATCGCCCGCTCGAGCACGCTCAGTTCGGCGTTCACCTCGATGCGGAGCGCCTGGAAGACGCGCTTGGCCGGGTGCCCCTGGCGCTGGACGGCGACCGGGGTCGCGTCGTGCAGCACCTGGACCAGGTCGCCGGACATCTCGAACGGCTTCGTCGCCCGCCGCTCCACGATGGCTCGTGCGTAGCGGCCGGCGAGCTTCTCCTCGCCGTAGCGCTGGAAGATGCGACGCAGTTCGCCCTCGTCGTAGGTGGCCAGGACGTCGGCGGCGGTCTGCCCCTCGGTCCGGTCCATCCGCATGTCGAGCGGGGCGTCCTGGCTGTACGCGAACCCGCGCTCGGCCCGGTCGAGCTGCAGCGAGCTCACACCGAGGTCGAACAGCACGCCGTCGACCTTCGTGAAGCCCTCGCCCTGGATCGCGTCGACGATGCCGTCGTACACGGTGTGCACGAGCCGGACGCGGTCACCGAAGCGGGACAGACGGTCCCCCGCGATGCCGAGGGCGTCGGTGTCGCGGTCGAGTCCGATGAGCGTGAGCTCCGGGAAACGCTCGAGCAAGCCCTCGGAGTGGCCACCCATGCCGAGCGTGGCATCGACGACGACCTTGCCCGGGCCCTCGAGCGTCGGCGTGAAGAGGTCGACGATGCGCTGGAGCATCACCGGCGTGTGCGGGAAGCGTGGCGTCTCGTTGTCGTTGTCGGCCATGTGCAGCCCCTCGTCTCCTGGGCCGTGGGTCCGGATCCCCATCCATGCGACCTGACACCGGGGAAGTGATGTCAGGGCTTCACGGCTGGGAGTCCCGATCCGCGGATCAGAAGATCCCCGGGATCACCTCCTCGTCGTTGTCGGCGAATGCCTCTTCGGCTTCGGCGTAGTAGGCCTCCCACGCGGGGGTGGACCAGATCTCGGCACGGTCACCGCTGCCGATGACCGTGAGGTCCCGCTCGAGCCCCGCGTACTCGCGGAGGTTCTGCGGGATCGTCACGCGGTTCTGCTTGTCGGGCTGTTCCGCGCTGGCCCCCGAGAGGAACAGGCGCATGTAGTCCCGGGTGCGCTTCGACGTCATCGGGGCGGTCCGGATGCGCTCGTGGAGTTCCTCGAACGTCCGGGCGCTGAAGACCACGACGCAGCGTTCCTGGCCGCGGGTCATGACGAGCCCGCCGGACAGTTCGTCCCGGAACTTGGCGGGGAGGATCACGCGACCCTTCTCGTCGAGCTTCGGGGCATGAGTACCGAGCAGCACGTCGGGCCTCCCCTCCGCTCCACCGGACCGTTGCAAGCCCCACTTTACTCCACTCCCCTCCCCCAGACCAGGATTCCGCTGCCTTTTCGGCCCTCGACACCCCTACTGGGGGCATGCGTCCAGGAATGCATCCCGCACATGCAGCCCGAAAAGCCCGGATCCATGCGGTTCCGGGCGGCAGGAGCGGGCGTGGAGGAAAGTGGAGGACTTTCGCAGCCGGTGGAGCACGTCGGGGCGCGCCGCGGTCGCACGGTCGGCTCCACCACGCCCGGCCGCCGGTCGGCGTGTGGTCGCGACGTGCCGCCGCCGCGACGCCGAGTGGTCACGAACCGTCGCTCACGCGCTCCCCGGCCGACAGTTCGTGACCCCCCGGCGACCTCCGCACGGCATGTCGTGACCACTCGCGCGCACACCCCGCGTGCGGCGTCGGTCCACCCGGCCGGGAGGCCCGCCCCACCTCCACCGCGGTGCTCCCGTGGGCGCACCGCGGCTCCACCACGCCCGGCCGCCGGTCGGCGCGTGGTCACGACGTGCCGCCGCCGCGACGCCGAGTGGTCACGAACCGTCGCTCGCGCGCCCCCCAGCCGACAGTTCGTGACCCCCCGGCGACCTCCACGCGGCATGTCGTGACCAACCGCGCGCACACCCCGCGCGCACACCCCGCGCGCACACCCCGCGGCTCCGGCTCCGCCCCGCGGCCCCGGCCCCGGCCCCGGCCCGAACCCGCCCGCCCCCGGGAACACGAAACGGGGCCGGCCCGAAGGCCGACCCCGTGGAGGAGTGTGGAGGGAGCCCGACCGGCTCCGGTCAGCTACTGACCCTGGTCGTTCCGCTTGTCCCAGCGGTCGTTCATGCGGTCCATGAAGGACCCGCCACCACCACCACTGGCAGACGGACGCGCCGACCCACCGGATGCGGGCTTGCCCGGCCGAGCGGGCTTCGCCTTCGGGGCACGCATGCCCGGGCGCAGCGCGAACAGGACACCGGCGAGCATCACGACGAAGCCGAGGATGCCCAGCAGCGGCGCCTTGATGACCAGGCCGACGATGACGACGGCGATCCCGGCGAGTGCGCCGAGGACCCCGAGGGTGATGGCTGTGTACGTCGGACGACCCTGTCGACGTGTGACACGAGCCACGAAATCGGAATCGTTCTGGTAGAGGCTGCGCTCCATCTCTTCGAGAAGGCGCTGCTCCTGTTCCGAGAGCGGCATCTTGGTTCCCTCTGTTCCTGGGATCGACGCGGGGTTGAAAAACGCGGGTTGGGTGGACCGATTCTATGCCTCGACCACTCCACTAGGGTAGGGATCGTGGCTGAGAGTACGCGATTAGTGGACCTCGTATCGGCGCGTATCGACCGGGCACTCGACGAGCAGCGTGAGCGGCTCCTCGCGATCAGCCCCGACCTCGCGCCGTTCGACCGGTACGCCCGAGACCTGTTGTCCGGCGGCAAGCGCTTCCGGGCCCTGTTCTGCTACTGGGGATGGCAGTCGGTGGCGGGCCGTTCCGGTTCGTTCGACCCGCTGGCCGAGGGGTCCCGGCAGACCACCGCCGAAGCGATCGTCACGGTCGCCGCCGCGCTCGAGGTCTTCCACGCCGCCGCCCTGGTGCACGACGACATCATGGACCGCTCGGACACCCGTCGTGGGCGTCCGGCCGCGCACCGCCGCTTCGAGTCCCTGCACGAGGAGTCCGGTTTCGTCGGCGACCGCGGGCAGTACGGCACGAACTCGGCGCTGCTCCTCGGCGACCTGCTGCTCTCGCTGAGCGACTCCGTGTTCGACGAGGGCCTCGCGCTCCTCGACCCGGTGCGGGCCCGCATCGTCCGCCAGGAGTTCCACGCGATGCGCCTCGACGTCACGGCGGGGCAGTACCTCGACGTGCACGAGGAGACCGCCTGGCCCGTCATCGACGAGTCCGAGCACCTGCTCCGCGCCCAGCGCGTCATCGTCTTCAAGTCGGCGAAGTACTCGATCGAGGCACCCCTGGTCATCGGTGCCCTGGTCGCCGGCGCGAGTGACTCCCAGCTCGAGGGCCTCCGCGCCTTCGGACTCCCCCTCGGCGTGGCCTACCAGCTGCGCGACGACATGCTCGGCGTGTTCGGTGACCCCGAGGTCACCGGCAAGCCCGCGGGCGACGACCTGCGCGAGGGCAAGCGCACCGTCCTCATCGCCTCTGCGCGCAAGACCCTGGCGAGTGGCCCGCGGCAGCTCCTGGACGAGCTCCTCGGCGACCCGGACCTCGACGAGGAGCAGGTGCGGATGCTCCGGGCGACCCTCACCGAGTCCGGCGCCGTGGCCGCCGTGGAACGGTCGATCGATCGGCACGTGCAGCGCGCCAAGGCGGCGCTCGACGCGTCGCCGCTGACGCCGTCGGCACGCGAACAGCTCGCGTCGCTGGCCGACACGGTCAGCCGCCGGTCGTCCTAGACACCTCTCGATCCACCGGCCTCGCAGGCTCGCCCGGCGCTGGCGCCGCGCGCCGCTGGCGCGTCGCACATGCGGGGCGCGCGGGAGGCCCGGTGCCAGCTGGCACCGGGCCTCCTGTCCGACCGGAACGCGTCTAGAGCAGCGACTGGGCGACGCGACGCACCTCGGCCTTGCGACCGGCGCGCAGCGCCGCGATCGGCGTGGTGCCCATCGCGTCGTCGACGGTGAGCATCCAGCGCACCGCCTCGTCGTCGGTGAAGCCGTTGTCGCCGAGCACGATGAGCGTGCCGCGGAGTTCGGGCATCGGCTCGCCGTCCTCGAGGAACTCGACCGGCACGCGCAGCACACCGCCGACACGGGCGGCGAGGAGGGTCTTCTGCTCGAAGAGTCGGTGGATCCGTCCGGGGCTCGTGCTGAACATGTCCACGAGCTCGGGGACGGTCAGCCAGCGTTCGGAGAGGGTCAGGTCGTCGGCGGGTGCGGCACTCACACGCCCATGGTGCCAGAGTGACCGCCCGAGTGAATCCGTAACGTTCGTCACATTCGTCACATCCACCACATCTGACTCTCTGGTTGACTTGGGAATCAGGCCATGCCAGCGTTGTGGCACCTGTGAGTGCGCGCACGCGTGCGCACGCCTCAGTCGAGATCAGGAGAGACCCGTGGACCACGCTGCAGACGAAGTCGCCCGGCGCGCACGATCCGCCCGGTTCGCCACCATGCCCATCGTCCTCGCGGGCACGATCGCCGTGACCGCCGGCCTGACCGGTCCGGTCGCACACGCCGAGCCGCGGCACGACGACGCCGACGCGAACCACAAGCGCCACGTCGACCAGGACCGCGTCATCACCGACCGCCCGGTGTTCGGCACCGCGGTCGCACGGCCGTCGCAGACCGTCGTCCGGACGGTCGCCGCCACCACGAAGGCCCCCACGACCGCTGTGCCCACGAACTACACCGTCCACCACGGCGACACGGTCTCGGGCATCGCCGCCCGGTTCGGCCTGTCGGCGCAGGAGATCCTCGTGCGCAACGGCCTCGGCTGGAACACGATCATCCACCCGGGCCAGACGCTGCACCTGGCGTCGACCCCCGCCGTCACCACCGCTGCCGTGCGGACGTCCGGGGCCACGAGCGGCTCCGGGTCGAACACCTCGAGCTACCACGTGAAGCAGGGCGACACGGTCTCCGCCATCGCCTCCCGCGTCGGCGTGTCGACCACGGCGCTCCTCCGCGCGAACGACCTGTCACAGCGCAGCGTCATCTACCCGGGGCAGACGCTGCGGGTACCGCACGGCACGTCCTCGTCGACGTCGGTGTCCACGGCGTCGGCGCCGTCGACCCGGTCGAGCGTCAGGATCAGCGCCGGTGACACGGTCGCCTCGATCGCCGCCGCCCACCACGTCTCCGTCAAGTCGCTCCTGTCGGCGAACGGCCTGTCGTACACCAGCACCATCTACGCCGGCAAGACACTCGTCATCCCGTCGTCGAACGCCACTGCCGCACCGGCGGTCGCCGCCAGCGCAGCCGTCAGCGGTGCCGTGGGCCTGAGCGCCGAGCAGCGACAGAACGCGGCGACCATCGTCGCCGTCGGTCGCTCCCTGGGCGTCCCCGACCGCGGCATCGTCGTCGCCCTCGCCGCCGCGATGCAGGAGTCCAGCCTGCGGAACATCCCACACGGCGACCGCGACTCGGTCGGTCTGTTCCAGCAGCGCCCGAGCCAGGGGTGGGGCCCCGCGGCGACGCTGCAGGACCCGGTGCACGCCACCAAGCTGTTCTTCGGTGGTCGGGACAACCCGAACGCCGGCAAGACGAGTGGGCTGCTCGACGTGCGCGGCTGGTCCTCGATGAGCATCACCGATGCGGCCCAGGCCGTGCAGCTCTCCGCCTACCCGAAGGCCTACGCCAACTGGGCGACGGCCGCCGAGGGCTGGCTGGCGACCCTCTGAGCCTCATCCGGAAGATCGAGATTGGGTCACGACCGGTGCGCCGGTGCGTCCGGCTGCCGTCTCGATTCGTAGAATGCCGCCGATGACCACCAACGCCGCCACGGACCCCATGATCGGTCGCATGATCGATCAGCGGTACCGCGTCCGCTCGCGCATCGCGCGCGGGGGCATGGCGACCGTCTACCTCGCGACCGACGTGCGCCTCGAGCGACGCGTCGCCATCAAGATCATGCACGGGCACCTGGCCGACGACCAGGCCTTCCGTGAGCGCTTCATCCAGGAGGCCCGGTCGGCCGCCCGGCTGTCGCACCCGAACCTGGTGGGCGTCTACGACCAGGGCGCCGAGGGCGAGACCGCCTACATCGTCATGGAGTACATCCCCGGCATCACGCTGCGGGACCTGCTGCAGGAACACCACGCCCTGACGCCCGAGCAGGCGACGGACATCCTGCGCGCCGTGCTGGCGGGCCTGGCGTCCGCGCACCGCGCGGGGATCGTGCACCGCGACCTGAAGCCCGAGAACGTCCTGCTCGCCGACGACGGTCGCATCAAGCTCGGCGACTTCGGCCTGGCCCGGGCCACGACCGCGAACACGGCGACCGGCGCGGCCCTGCTCGGCACGATCGCCTACCTGTCCCCCGAGCTCGTGACCCGCGGCGCCGCCGACTCGCGCAGCGACATCTACGCGCTCGGCATCATGCTCTACGAGATGCTGACCGGCGAGCAGCCCTACAAGGGCGAGCAGCCGATGCAGATCGCGTACCAGCACGCCAACGACTCCGTCCCGGCCCCGAGCGCCGCCGTGTCCGGGGTGCCGCCGGAGCTCGACGAGCTGGTCGCCTGGTCGACCGCGCGCGACCCCGAGGACCGTCCCCGCGACGCCCGCGAGATGCTCGACCACATGTCGGGCAACCAGCAGCGGGCGACCGGTCAGTACCGCACCGCCGTGCTCCGCCCCGAGAACGGGACCGCGATCCTGCCCTCCGGCGGCGGGGGAACGCTCGGCGCCGCAGCGGCCGCCGCCTCGGTCGGAGCCGCAGGTGCCGGTGCTGCCGACGAGACCGCCGACATCGACCGGGCGGGTGACCGCGACACCGGTGACCGCGTTCGGACGCCCGCGCGGGCCCGCACCAACGCCCCGGGGCCCCGTCGCACCGGTGCCCAGCCCGGTGTCCTGTCCCCCGCCGGCCAGCGGCTCGCCGACCAGTCGGCGAAGCGTCGGAAGCGCGGCTGGATCGCCCTGTCCGTGGTCGTCGTGCTCGCGCTGATCGGAGCCGGCTTCGGCTGGTACTTCGGCCCGGGGCCCGGTGGCAACGTGCGCATCCCGGAAGTCGCGGGCAAGTCGGTCTCGCAGGCCCGACAGCTGCTCGAAGCACAGGGCCTGCAGGCGGCGTCGAAGACCGGGACACGGTTCGACGCCGTCGTCGCGAAGGGGCAGGTCTCCACGACCGAGCCGGCTGCGAGGCGCGAGGTGCAGAAGGGCACGGCGGTGCAGATCGTCGTCTCGAACGGCCCCCGGATGATCCCGCTGCCGGCGATCGTCGGGCAGCCGCTCTCCACCGTGACGGCCGCGCTCGACGACGACTTCGAGCTGCAGGACGACCGGTACCAGTTCTCCGCCGACGCGCCGAAGGACACCGTGATCGCGGCGACCGGTCGGGCGTCCGGGGGCAAGGCGCTCGACCTGACGACGGTGAAGGCGTACGGCGAGACCGGTCGGATCACCCTGACGGTGTCGCTCGGCCCCGTGCCCGACGTGGTCGGGAAGACCGTCGACGAGGCCTCCGCCGCACTCGACGACGTCGGGCTCGTCCTCGGCGCCCGGACCGAGGAGTACAGCGAGACCGTCCCGACGGGGCAGATCGTCTCCGCCGCCGTGCAGGAGTCCCCCGCCGTGCGCGGGTCGGCGGTGGACGTCGTCGTGTCGAAGGGCCCGACGCCGATCACCGTGCCGAAGGACGGAGTGGTCGGCAAGACCATCAACGAGGCGACGAAGACCCTCGAGGACCTCGGCCTCAAGGTCTCCGTGCCCGACTGCACGAACATCCTCTGCGGCTTCTACGACTGGAAGTCGACGCTGCCCGTCACCGGCACCGATCCGGGCTCCGGCGCGACCGTGTACCGCGGCGACACGGTCACCCTGTCCTACGACCAGTAGGGCCGGCGCAGGCGCTGCATGGGCGGTGTGTGTCGCCAGAGCGACACTGTCTCGCCCGATCGCGCCGACACCGTCGCGAGGGCGACGCTCCGCGGCCGTGGACGGGACCCCGGGACGGACGGGAGGCCCGTGGCGGCGCCGTCACGGGCCTCCCGTCCGACACGCGAAAGCGACAGAACCCCGCGAACGTGCCGCGGGGTTCTGTCGCTTCGTCGAGATGGTTCCTGCCCTACGAGCGGTCGGGCTGGTGCGCGCCGAGTTCCTCGGCCACCAGGAAGGCGAGCTCAAGGGACTGCATGTGGTTGAGGCGCGGGTCGCACAGCGACTCGTAGCGGGTGGCGAGGGTGGCCTCGTCGATGTGTTCCGAGCCACCGAGGCACTCGGTGACGTCGTCACCGGTGAGCTCGACGTGCATGCCACCGGGGTACGTGCCGACCTGGCGGTGCGCCTCGAAGAAGCCGAGGACCTCGTCCACGACGTCGTCGAACCGGCGGGTCTTGTAGCCCGTCGGCGTGGTCAGGCCGTTGCCGTGCATCGGGTCGGTGACCCACAGCGGGTTGGCGTCCATGCCCTTGATCGCCTCGAGCAGCTTGGGCAGCTCGTCGCGGATCTTCCCGGCACCCATCCGCGTGATGAAGGTCAGGCGACCCGGCTCACGGTTCGGGTCGAGCTTGTCGACGAGCGCCTTCATGTCGTCAACGGTCGTCGTCGGGCCGAGCTTCACGCCGATCGGGTTGCGCACCCGCGACAGGAAGTCCACGTGGGCACCGTCGATGTCACGCGTGCGCTCACCGATCCAGATGAAGTGGCCGGACGTGTCGTACGCCAGGCCCGAGCGGGAGTCGATGCGGGTCATCGGGCGCTCGTAGTCCATCAGCAGCCCCTCGTGCGAGGCGTAGAACTCGACGTGCTTGAGCGCTTCGAAGTCGGCACCGCAGGCGGCCATGAACCGGATCGCGCGGTCGATCTCCTTGGCGAGGTGCTCGTACCGGGCGTTCGCCGGGTTCGAGGCGAAGCCCTTGTTCCACGAGTGCACCTGCCGCAGGTCGGCGAAGCCCCCTTGCGTGAACGCTCGGACCAGGTTCAGCGTCGACGCAGCGGTGTGGTAGCCCTGCACCAGACGACGCGGGTCCGCTTCGCGGCTCTCCGGCGTGAAGTCGTAGCCGTTCACGATGTCGCCGCGGTAGGCGGGCAGCGTGACGTCGCCGCGGGTCTCGAAGTCGCTCGAGCGGGGCTTGGCGAACTGTCCGGCCATCCGGCCCATCTTGATGACGGGCGTCGAGGCGCCGTAGGTCAGCACGACGGCCATCTGCAGGATCGTCTTGACCCGGTCGCGGATGGAGTCGGCGGTGGCACCGGCGAAGGTCTCGGCGCAGTCACCGCCCTGCAGCAGGAAGGCCTTGCCCTGGGCGGCCGCGGCGAGCCGTGCGCGCAGCTCGTCGACCTCGCCCGCGAACACGAGCGGCGGGAGCGTGGCGATCTCGGCCGACGCCGCCTCGGCAGCGGCGGCGTCCGGCCAGGTCGGCTGCTGCTTGATCGGGAGCGTCCGCCAATAGTCGAGCCCCTCGATGACGTCCGGATCCTGCAGGGCGACGAAGTCGGTCGACTCGGGCAAGGGCGTTACCTCGGTGTTCTGTGCGGGCGGCCCGGCGACGCTGACCGGCACGTGGCCGCGCGTCGGCGATGGGCGTCCTGGCGGGGTGCCGGGACCATCAGAGCCTAACGTGCAGGCGTCGACTTCCGTTCCCGCATGACGGCCTCGCGCGCAGAGCTCGCGCGCTCCTTCACGCTGGTGGCGTAGACGTCGACGTACTCCTGACGGCTCAGCCCGGCGAGCTCGTGCATGACCTCGTCCGTGACGCTGCGCAGGATGAAGCGGTCCGTCTCGAAGCCCTGGAACCGCGAGAAGTCGAGCGGCTTGCCGAACACGACCCCGACGCGCTTGATCTTCGGGAACCGCTGCCCGATCTGCTGCACCTCGCGCGTGCCGACCATGGCCACCGGGACGACGAGCACGCGCCCCTCGAGGATCATCCGGGCGATGCCGGTGCGTCCGCGGTAGAGCTTGCCGTCGGGGCTGCGCGTGCCCTCCGGGTAGATGCCGAGCTGCTCACCGCGCGCCAGGACCTGCAGCCCGGTGCGCAGCGACGCTTCGGACGCCTTGCCACCGGAGCGGTCGATCGGCAGCTGGCCGATGGCGTTGAAGAACGTCTTCGTCGCCCAGCCCTTCAGCCCGCGGCCGGTGAAGTAGTCGCTCTTCGCCAGGAACGACAGTCGACGATCGAGCACCGCTGGCAGGATCACCGAGTCGATGAACGAGATGTGGTTCGAGGCGAAGATGACCGGGCCCGTCGTGGGGACGTGTTCGCGCCCGACGACCCACGGCCGGAACAGGGTGAGGATGAGCGGTCCGAGCACGAAGTTCTTCAGCAGCCAGTAGGTCATCGACGACTCCAGGTGGTGAGAAGGTCCGGGTGGTGCACGGGTGTTCGCGTTTGCTTTTGCGTTTGCGTTTGCGTTTGCGTTTGCGTTTGCGTTTGCGCGCCGACCCTACGCCGTCCGGGCGTGGATGCGAGCGAGGTCGGCAGCACCGACGACGCCCGCGTCGTTGACGAGTTCGGCGATGACGAAGTCGGGCTCCGGGTGGTACCCGCGGGCCGGCAGGTTGTTGAGGTACGCCTGCTTGATCGGGTCGAGCAGCCGGTCCCCCGCGCTGGCGACGCCGCCGCCGAACACGAAGAGCTGCGGGTCGAGCACGGCGGAGAGCGACGCGCACGCCTCGCCGAGGTGCCGACCGAGCCGACGGAGTGCCGCGAGGGCACCCGGGTCGTCGGCCAGGATCAGGTCGCCGACGATCTTGCCGTCGAGCTGGCCACCGTTGTCGGCGCGGGCGTCGGCCAGGGCCGAACCGATCCCGCCGGCGTCGGCGACGTCGTTGGCCATGCGCTGCAGGGCGCGGCCGGAGCCGTACTGCTCGATGCAGCCACGGGCGCCGCACCCGCAGGGCAGGCCGTTCGGGACGATGCGCAGGTGCCCGATCTCGCCACCGGTGCCGAAGCCGCCGCGGAACAGCCGGTCCTCGGTCACGATGGCGCCGCCGACCCCCGTGCCGATGGTGAGCATCGTCATGTCGGACACGAGCCGACCGGCACCGAACCGGAACTCCGCCCAGCCAGCGGCGTTCGCGTCGTTGTCGACCGTGATGTGCAGATCGCCGAGGCGCTGCTGCAGCTTCTGCCGGAGTGGTTCGTTCCGCCACCGGATGTTGGGCGTGTAGTAGACGATCGACTGCGAAGCGTCGATGAACCCGGGGGCGGCGACCCCCACGGCGCCGACCTGGTGGAGCGAGCTGAGTCGCTCGACCATCGAGACGACGTCGTCGAGCATGGCGTTCGGGTCCGCAGCGTTGGTGGCCACGCGGTCCTCGGCGACGATCTCGCCCAGTTCCGTCACGACCGCACCCGCGATCTTGGTGCCCCCGATGTCGATTCCGATGGCGTGCACGAGCAACGAGCCTACCGGTTCGCCGCGAAGTCGAGGAACGCCCGGAGACGCGCCCTATGCTGGCGGTGTCGCCTCGGTGTTGAGGCGCACTCGAGTCGAACCGGCAGACAAGGGAGTCACCGTGAACGATCAGCGTCCTGCACGCAGCAGCGCCTCCACCGACACGTCCACCGCTGGCAGCGCCGCCACCGGGAGCACACCGTCGGCCGGGGAGCACCCCACCAGCCCCGACGCCGGCCCCGTCGCCCCGGACCACGGCTCGGCAGCGCGGCTCCTCGGCGACCGCGTCCGTCTGACGCCGGAACGTCCGATCCTCGCCCAGCGCCACGGCGACACCTGGACGACCTTCACCGCGGCCGAGACCCTGGCCCGGGTCCGGGGCATCGCGAAGGGCTTCGTCGCCGCCGGGCTCGAACCGGGCGCGCACGTCGCGATCCTGTCGCGCACCCGGCTCGAGTGGACCCTGGTCGACTTCGCCGTGTGGACCGCCGGCCTGGTGTCCGTGCCCGTGTACGAGACGAGCTCCCCCGACCAGGTGCGGTGGATCCTGTCCGACTCCGAGTCGGTCGCCATCGTCGTCGAGCAGGAGGAGCACGCGCGCCGCGTCGCCTCCATCGCACCCGACCTGCCCGCCCTGGGCCAGCACTGGACGATCGACGGCGGCGGCCTCGACGACCTGACCCGGCTCGGCGAGGACGTCACCGACGACGAACTCGACGCCCGCACCGCCCACGTGCACGGCCACGACGACGCCACGATCATCTACACCTCGGGCAGCACCGGCCGGCCGAAGGGGTGCGTCCTGCGGCACGACAACTTCACCGCCACGGTCGAGGGCGCGAGCGAGGCGATGCCCGAGGTGGTCGCCGACGGCGCCTCGACCCTGCTGTTCATCCCGCTCGCCCACGTCTTCGCGCGGTTCATCGCCGCGATGTCGGTCTCCGCGGGTGTCCTCGTCGGCCACGAGCCGGACACCAAGGACCTCATGCGGGCGGTGTCGACCTTCCAGCCGACGTTCCTGCTCGCGGTCCCCCGGGTGTTCGAGAAGATCTACAACTCCGCCGAGCAGAAGGCCGACCTCGGCGGCAAGGGCAGGATCTTCCGCGCTGCCGCCGACACCGCGGTCGCCCACTCCGAAGCCCTCGCCGCCGGCCGGGTGCCGTTCCTGCTCGGCCTGAAGTTCAGGCTGTTCGACCGGCTCGTGTACGCGAAGCTCCGCGATGCCCTGGGCGGCCGGGTCGAGTACGCCATCAGTGGTTCGGCGCCCCTCTCCCCGCGGCTCTCGCACTTCTTCCGCTCGATCGGGGTGCTCATCCTCGAGGGCTACGGCCTGACCGAGACCACGGCACCCGCCACGGTCAACCGTGCCCGTGAACTCCGCATCGGCACGGTGGGTCGCGCCCTGCCCGGCATCGAGGTCCGGATCGCCGACGACGGCGAGATCCTGATCCGCGGCGTCGACGTCTTCGACCGGTACTGGCGGAACGACGAGGCGACCGAGCACGCCTTCGCCGACGGCTGGTTCCGCACCGGTGACCTCGGCCGGCTCGACGGCGACGGGATCCTCACGGTCACCGGACGCGCCAAGGAGCTCATCGTCACCGCGAGCGGCAAGAACGTCGCACCGGCACCGCTCGAGGACGGCATCCGCGAGCACCCGCTCATCGGCCAGGTGGTCGTCGTCGGCGAGGGCAAGCCGTTCGTCGCCGCGCTCGTGACGCTCGACCGCGAGATGCTGCCCGGCTGGTGCGAGTCCCGCGGGATCGCCCCGGCGCTGAGCGCACACGAGGCCGCCTACGACGAACGCGTGCTGTCCGCCGTCCAGGAGGCCATCGACACCGCGAACAGCCGCGTCTCCCGCGCCGAGTCGGTCCGGTCGTTCACGATCCTCGACACCGACCTGACCGAGGCGTCCGGGCACCTCACGCCCAAGCTGACGATCAAGCGGTCGGTGATCCTGCAGGACTTCGCCGCCGACGTCGACCACATCTACTCCGGGTCGAAGGTGCAGACGACGGCGACCCCGGTGGTCGAGGGGCGGCGCCGAGGCCGCTCCTAGCGCCCGCCGGGCGTACCTGGTCACTTCGGGCGTACCGGGTCGGTTCTTCCGACCAGGGACGCCCGATCCCGCCAGGTGCGCGCGGTTGTGGACGCAACGGTCTGGAGGCCCGGATCGCGTCCGTCGGACGTGATCCGGGCCTCCAGGCGGTCCAGCGGGCGCCGGGGCGCCTGCGGGGTCAGGCCTCCTGCGGCTGCTCCGTCGCGGGGGCGTCGAGGACGGCGGTCGAACCGGTCGTGACGGTGGCCTCGGCCGGTCGACGGTTGGTGCGGGTGCGGTGCGAGCTCAGCTCGTCGTTCTGACTGGTCATGCGGGAGTCCTGGGGGGATCGGATGGGCCGTCGGTGGGAGGCCGACAGCAGCACGGTACCCCCTCGTCAGGACAAAGCGACAATCCCCCGTGGGGGTGTCACACCCGAGTTCACAGCCCGCGAACGCGGGCCTGTGGGACCGCTCAGTGGAACCAGTCCTGGGCGCGGATGTCGCGCAGCGCCTGACGGCGGATCTCGGGGTCGAGCGTCATCACGTAGACCGTGCCGTCGAGGTGGTCGCACTCGTGCTGGAGCGCCTCGGCCATCAGTCCGGTGCCCTCGAGGACGACCTCGGCGCCGTCGACGTCGACACCCCGGACCTTGGCGTACGGGTACCGACGCGTCGGGTAGCCGAGGCCGGGGACGGAGAGGCAGCCCTCTTCCATGAGCTCGGGCTCCCCGGAGACCTCGACGACCTCGGGGTTCAGGACGTAGCCGACCTCGCCGTCGACGTTGTACGAGAACGCACGGAGCCCCACGCCGATCTGCGGCGCGGCCACCCCGGCACGTCCGGGTTCCTTGACGGTGTCGACGAGGTCCTGCACCAGGTCACGGACTCCGGTGCTCCCGAGCAGTTCGGGTCGGATCGGATCGGCCGGCGATCGGAGGACGGGGTCGCCGAACAGGCGGATGGGACGAACGGTCAATTTACTGCAGCACCACCAGGAGGTCGCCGGCGTCCACCTGCTGGGTCACCGGGATCGCGAGTCGGCCGACGGTGCCCGACACGGGCGCCGTGATGGCCGCTTCCATCTTCATCGCCTCGATGCTCGCCACCGGCGTACCGGCCTCGACGACGTCACCGACGGCGACCTTGAGCGTCACCACACCGGAGAACGGCGCGGCCACGTGCTTCGGGTCGGACGCATCGGCCTTCTCGGCCGCCTTCGTCTCGACCTCGACCGAACGGTCGCGGACGGCGACCGGGCGGAGCTGCCCGTTCATCGTCGCCATGACCGTGCGGATGCCCTTGGCGTCCACCTCGCCGATCGCCTCGAGCCCGACGAACAGGTCGACGCCCTTGCCGAGCGGGACACTGTGCTCCTGCCCCGGGCGCAGCCCGTACAGGTAGTCGACGGTCGGGACGACGGACAGGTCGCCGTACTGCTCCCGCACACGCTGGAACTGCTGCGTCGGCTGCGGGAAGAGCAGGCGGTTGAGTGCCTGCTGCCGCTCGGGTCCGGGGGTCTCGAGGTGCGCACGCTCGTCCGCGGGCACCGGGGTGATCTCGAGTCGGACGTCACGCCCGGCCAAGACCTTCGAGCGGAACGGCTCCGGCCAGCCGCCGGGCAGGTCGCCCAGTTCGCCGGCCATGAACCCGACCACGGAGTCCGGGATGTCGTACTTGTCGGGGTTCTGCTCGAAGTCGACCGGGTCGGCACCGACGGCGGCGAGCTGCAGCGCGAGGTCACCGACGACCTTCGACGACGGCGTGACCTTGGTCGGGCGCCCGAGGATCCGGTTCGCCTCGGCGTACCAGTCCTCGACCTGCTCGAACCGGTCGCCGAGCCCGAGGGCGATCGCCTGCTGCCGGAGGTTCGACAGCTGACCGCCGGGGATCTCGTGCTTGTAGACACGCCCGGTCGGACCGGCGAGCCCGGACTCGAACGGGGCGTACACGCGACGGACCGACTCCCAGTAGGGCTCGAGGTCACCGACGGCGTCGAGGGACAGACCGGTGTCGCGCTCGGTGTGCGCCAGGGCGGCGACCAGGGCGGACATGCTCGGCTGGCTGGTCGTGCCGGCCATGGGTGCTGCGGCCACGTCGACGGCGTCGGCCCCGGCGCGCGAGGCGGCGAGCAGGGTCGCGAGCTGCCCGCCGGCGGTGTCGTGGGTGTGCACGTGCACGGGCTGGTCGAAGCGCTCGCGCAGCGCGGTGACGAGCTTCTCGGCCGCACCGGCACGGAGGAGCCCCGCCATGTCCTTGATGCCGATGACGTGCGCGCCGGCCTCGACCATCTGCTCCGCCAGGCGGAGGTAGTAGTCGAGCGTGTAGAGGTCCTCGGCGGGGTCGAGGAGGTCGGCGGTGTAGCAGAGCGCCGCCTCGGCGACCGCCGTGCCGGTCGCGAGCACTGCCTCCAGCGCCGGACGCAGCTGGCTGACGTCGTTCAGCGCGTCGAACACGCGGAAGACGTCGACGCCGGACCGAGCGGCCTCGTCGACGAAGGCGTCGGTGACCTCGGTCGGGTAGGGCGTGTACCCGACCGTGTTGCGGCCACGGAGCAGCATCTGGATCGGGATGTTCGGCATCGCTTCGCGCAGCGAGGACAGGCGCTCCCAGGGGTCTTCCCCGAGGAACCGGAGGGCGACGTCGTAGGTCGCACCTCCCCAGGCCTCGACGCTGAGCAGCTGCGGGGTGAGCCGCGCGACGTGCGGTGCGACGGCGACGAGGTCCTTCGTGCGGACCCGGGTGGCCAGGAGCGACTGGTGGGCGTCCCGCATCGTCGTCTCGGTCACCGCCAGGGCGGTCTGGGCGCGGAGGGCCCTCGACCACTCGGCCGGGCCCATCGCCAGCAGGCGGTCGCGCTGTCCCTCGGGCACCGGCGTCGTCAGGTCGGTGGCCGGGAGCTTGTCGGCCGGGTCGGTGACGAGCGGCGACCGCTCACCGTTCGGCTTGTTGACCGTGACGTCGGCGAGCCAGGTGAGCACCTTCGTGCCGCGGTCCTTCGAGACGTGGCCGCCGAAGAGCTGGGGGCGTTCCTCGATGAACTTCGTCGAGACGTCGCCGCGGGCGAAGTCCGGGTCCTCGAGCACGGCCTGCAGGAACGGGATGTTCGTGCTGACGCCGCGGATGCGGAACTCGGCGAGGGCGCGCTTCGCCCGGGACACCGCCGCCGGGAAGTCCCGGCCGCGGCACGTCATCTTCGCGAGCATCGAGTCGAAGTGCGGGCTGATCTGCGCGCCGGTGGCGACCGTGCCGCCGTCGAGCCGGACGCCCGCGCCGCCGGGGCTGCGGTAGGTGCTGATCCGGCCGGTGTCCGGACGGAAGCCCTGCGTCGGGTCCTCGGTCGTGATGCGGGTCTGCAGCGCCGCGCCGTGCACGTGGACGGCGTCCTGCGACAGGCCGAGGTCGGCGAGGGTCTCCCCCGCCGCGATGCGCATCTGCGACTGCACCAGGTCGACGTCGGTGACCTCTTCGGTGACTGTGTGCTCGACCTGGATGCGCGGGTTCATCTCGATGAAGACGTGCTGGCCGACGCGTTCGCCTTCGGTGTCGAGCAGGAACTCCACGGTGCCGGCGTTGACGTACCCGATCGACCGGGCGAAGGCCACGGCGTCGCGGTGCAGTGCCTGCGCGATCGCGGGGTCGAGGTTCGGCGCCGGCGCGATCTCGACGACCTTCTGGTTGCGCCGCTGCACCGAGCAGTCCCGCTCGAACAGGTGGATCGTGCCGGCGTCGGTGCCGGTCGCGTCGGCGAGGATCTGCACCTCGATGTGGCGCGGACGGATGACGGCCTGCTCGAGGAACATCGTCGGGTCGCCGAACGCACTGTCGGCCTCGCGCATCGCGGCTTCGAGGGCGTCGCGCAGCTCGGGCTTCGTCTCCACCCGGCGCATGCCACGGCCACCACCGCCGGCGACGGCCTTGGCGAACACCGGGAACCCGATCGCGTCCGCGCCGGCGATGAGCTCGTCGATGTCGCGGCTCGCCGGGGTGCTCGCGAGGACCGGGACGCCGGCCGCGATCGCGTGCTCCTTCGCGGTGACCTTGTTGCCGGCCATCTCGAGCACGTGCTCGCCCGGGCCGATGAAGGTGATGCCGTTCGCGGCTGCTGCCGCGGCGAGCTCGGGGTTCTCAGACAGGAACCCGTACCCCGGGTAGATCGCGTCGGCCCCCGACTCGCGGGCGACGCGGATGATCTCGGAGACGTCCAGGTACGCCCGGACCGGGTGGCCCCGCTCCCCGATCAGGTAGGCCTCGTCGGCCTTGAGCCGGTGCAGGGAGTTCCGGTCTTCGTACGGGTAGACGGCCACTGTACGGGCCCCCAACTCGTAGGCGGCACGGAACGCGCGGATGGCGATCTCGCCACGGTTCGCAACGAGGATCTTCGTGAACACGACGTCCCTTTCAGCCCGGGTTGAGGTGAGACAACCCTAGTGGCGGTAACGTTGCTCAACGTGCATGTACTCAGCGTGAGCTCCCTCAAGGGTGGTGTCGGCAAGACGACGGTGACGCTCGGCCTGACCTCGGCCGCGTTCGCCAAGGGACTGCGCACGCTGGTGGTGGATCTGGACCCGCAGTCCGACGTCTCGACGGGCCTCGACATCAACCTCGCCGGCCACCTCAACGTGGCCGACGTCCTCGAGAACCCGAAGGAGAAGATCGTCCGTCAGGCGATCGCCCCCTCGGGCTGGACGAAGGGGTCGCAGGGCAAGATCGACGTCATGGTCGGGTCGCCCTCCGCCATCAACTTCGACGGGCCGCACCCGTCCATCCGCGACATCTGGAAGCTCGAAGAGGCCCTGGCCAACGTCGAGCAGGACTACGAGCTCGTCCTCATCGACTGCGCGCCGTCGCTGAACGCCCTGACCCGCACCGCGTGGGCCGCGTCCGACCGCGTCACCGTCGTCACCGAGCCCGGCCTGTTCTCCGTCGCCGCCGCCGACCGTGCGCTGCGCGCCATCGAGGAGATCCGCCGCGGACTCTCCCCCCGGCTGCAGCCCCTCGGCATCATCGTGAACCGTGCCCGGGTGCAGTCGCTCGAGCACCAGTTCCGCATCAAGGAACTCCGCGACATGTTCGGCCCGCTCGTGCTCTCCCCGCAGCTGCCGGAGCGCACGTCGCTGCAGCAGGCGCAGGGTGCGGCGAAGCCGCTGCACGTCTGGCCCGGCGAGTCCGCGCAGGAGATGGCGAAGAACTTCGACCAGCTGCTCGAGCGCATCATGCGCACCGGCAAGATCGGTCCGTACGCCGAGGGCGGCGCCGCCTAGGTCGGAGTCGGCACGCCGACGGGTCACAACACCCCGCTCACGTCCGCCGACTGGTCACCAACCGTCGGCTCGGGCGCGCGCAGCCGACAGTTCGTGACCACTCGGCGACCCGCACACGACGGTTCGTGACCTCGCCGCGACGGCCTGGAGGCGCGCCCCGTCCCCGCGGACACGCCCGGCGCCGGCATGCCCAGCGGTCACAACACCCCGCTCACGTCCGCCGACTGGTCACCAACCGTCGGCCGAAGACCGCGCAGACAACAGTTCGTGACCACTCGGCGACCCGCACGCGACGGTTCGCGACCTCGCCGCGACGGCCTGGAGGCGCGACCCGCCCGGGCAGACACGCCCGGCCCCGGCACGCCCAGCGGTCACGACACCCCGCTCACGTCCACCGACTGGTCACCAACCGTCGGCCGAAGCCCGCGCAGACAACAGTTCGTGACCGCTCGGTGCCGCGCACACGACGGTTCGCCACCACCCGCGAAGGGCCTGGAGGCACGCCCCCGCCCCAGCGGACACGCCCGGCCCCGGCACGCCAAGCGGTCACACCACCCCGCTCACGTCCGCCGACTGGTCACCAACCGTCGGCCGGCAACGTCACAGCCGACAGTTCGTGACCACACGGCGACTCACACGCGACGGTTCGGGACCACAGGGCCCGAACGCGGGTGGTCAGGAAGCGCGAGAAGCGCGACGAGCGGCGAGCTCGTCGGAGGGGTCGGCCGCAGCGGTGGCGTCGAGCTCGACCAGGGAGCTCTCGACCTCGCGCAGGACCTTGCCGACCGCGATGCCGAAGACGCCCTGGCCGCGGGACACGAGGTCGATGACCTCGTCGTCGGAGGTGCACAGGTACACCGAGGCACCGTCGGACATCAGCGTGGTCTGCGCCAAGTCGGAGACGCCGGACTCACGGAGCTGGTTGACGGCGGTGCGGATCTGCTGCAACGAGATGCCGGTGTCGAGCAGGCGCTTCACGAGCTTGAGCACCAGGATGTCGCGGAACCCGTACAGGCGCTGCGAACCGGAGCCAGCGGCGCCGCGGATCGTCGGCTGCACGAGCTCGGTGCGGGCCCAGTAGTCGAGCTGTCGGTACGAGATGCCGGCTGCCCGTGCGGCGACGGTGCCGCGGTAGCCGTTCTGCTCGTCGTGCTCGGGCAGACCATCGGTGAAGAGCAGCCCGAGGTCGTACCGGGTCACATCAGACTCGGTGCCAGGGGTGTCGTTCCCACTCATGAGCTTGCCTTCCACGACGATCGAGCTCCCACCCGAAGCTTCAACGACGGGTTGAGAGTTGTTCCGAGGTCCACGGTAGCGACTCCGACCGCTCCCGCGCGGGACATCCGACCCGGCGCGTCCGGCGTGTCGAGGATACGCCCCGACCACTGACACACAAGCCCTGTCGGAGCACCGGACGGCGTCATGCGTCGAGACGACCGATGGCCTGGCGGATGAGGTTCGACCGGATGATCTCGAGGTGTCCCGCTATCTCGCGGGCGAGCTCGGTGGCCTTCGCGCGCGAGGTGGCGTCGCCCCGGCGGGAGACCGGCATGAGGGCGGACTCGATGAGACCGACCTCACGCTCCGCAGTACTGCGGAGCGTGCGCAGGTGCCGCGGCTCGATGCCGGTGCGCTGCAGTTCGACCAGGGCCTTCAACACGGAGACGCCGTCGTCGCCGTAGGTGTCGGTGGGCGGCAGGAGCGAGGCCGAGACCGCGTCGGCCAACAGCATCGGCGAGGCACCGGCCGCGCGGACGGTCTCGTCGCGGGTGTACCGACGTTCACGACCGAGGATCGACGGCTTCGGCGCGTCTCCGCCCCCGGGCAGGACCGGTTCGCGCCCGGCGTCGAGGTCGGCGAGGTACTCCTTGATGACCTTGAGCGGCAGGTAGTGGTCGCGCTGCAGTCCGAGGATCACCCGGAGACGCTCGAGGTCGGCGGCGGAGAACTTGCGGTACCCGCTGGCCGTGCGGATCGGGGTGACGAGCTCGCGCTCTTCGAGGAACCGCAGCTTGGAGCTCGACAGGTCCGGGAACTCGGGCTTGAGGCGAGCGAGGACCTGCCCGATCGTGAGCAGGTCCGGTGCCGCGGACCCCGCCCGGGCCGCAGCGGACCGTGCGGCCACTACGCGTTCGCCAGGCGCGCCAGGTCGACCCGAGATGCGTAGAACGTCAGGCGGAACTTGCCGACCTGGACTTCGGCCCCGTCGGTGAGCAGCGCTTCGTCGATGCGGACACCGTCGAAGTACGTACCGTTCAGGGAACCGTTGTCCTTGACGCTGAAGCTCGTGCCGTGGCGCAGGAACTGCGCGTGCTTGCGCGACACGGTGACGTCGTCGAGGAAGATGCCGGCGTCGGGGTGGCGGCCGGCCGTCGTGACGTCGGAGTCGAGGAGGAACCGCGCACCCACGTTGGGGCCACGACGGACCACGAGCAACGCCGACCCGGAGGGCAGGGCGTTGACGGCTTCACGTTCTTCGGTCGAGACACCGGACTCGGCGGTGAGCGCCGCTCCCATGTCCATGCTGAAGGTCAGCGTGGTGTCGACCAGCCGCTGTTCCGGGGACTTCTGACCGCCCGGCTGCGGGACCACTGGATCTGGCATCGGTGGACCTCCTCCTCTTGGCCTACCAGCGTATCGGAAACGAAGCCCCGAGCGGCAGCCCCGATCTGGGACTGTGGAGAGACTTCCGCGATGCGCGAACGCACGACCGGCGTCAGCGAACCAGCATGACCCACGTCAGCGAACCAGCTCGACCAGCGTCAACGAACCAGCTCGACCAGCGTCAACGAACCAGCACGACCCGCGTCAACGCCCCCGCGCGAGCAACCAGAGCAGGTACGGCGCGCCCACGACACCCGTCACGACCCCCACCGGCAGCGCGTTGCCGGGGATCGCGAACTGGGCGAGCAGGTCGCTGCCGAGCGTGATCGCGGCGCCGACGGCTGCCGCCGGCGCGAGGGCGACCCGTCCGCCGCCGACCAGGCGTCGAGCGATCGGGGCTGCCATCAGCGCCACGAACGACACCGGACCCGCGGTGGCGACGGCTGCGGCGGTCAGGCACACGGCGGTGAGGAGCAGGAGCACCTTCGCGCGGTCCGGTCGGAGCCCCAGGGCGGCGGCGACCTCGTCCCCGAGGCTCAGCACCTGCAGCCGAGCGGACTGCAGCAGTGCGAGCACGCCGAGCACGACGAACGCGACACCGAGCACCCCGACCAGGTCACGGTCGACGGCGTTCAGGCTGCCGGAGAGCCACAGCAGTGCGGTTCCGGCCTGGGTGACGGTGCCGCTCGTGAGCATCCACCCGGTGATGCTCAGGCAAATCGCCGCGACACCGATGCCGACGAGGACGACCCGGTTCCCGGTGATCCCCCTCCGCCAAGCGAGCCCGGCGATGGCGATCGCGACCACCACGGCGCCGACGAGCACGACCGAGAACAGCGTGCCGCCGCTCGCGCCGAACAGCACGATGGCGGTGAGCCCGGCGGCGCTGGCCCCCGAGGTGATCCCGATGACGTCGGGACTCGCGATGGGGTTCCGCACGACGCTCTGCACGATCGCGCCGGCGACACCGAGGCTGGCGCCGACGAGGACCGCGCCGAGCACCCTGGGGCCGCGGAGCTGCCCGATCACGAAGTCCGAGATGCGGTCCCCCTGGCCGAACAGGCTGGCCAGCACCTGACCGGGCGTGAGCGGGATCGACCCCGCGCCGAGCCCGATCAGGACGAGCACCGAGATGACCACCACCACGGCGACGAGCACCGCGACCTCACGGCGCAGCCCGACGGAACGGAACAGCGGCTTCACAGTCCCCGCACCGCCCTCGACCGCACGAGCGCGATGAACACCGGCGCCCCGATGAGTGCGGTGACGATGCCGACCTGCAGCTCCCCCGGGTACGCGACGACGCGGCCGATGACGTCCGCCACGAGCAGGAGTGCGGGGGCGACGATCGCCGACAGCAGGATGGTCCACCGGTGGTCCGGGCCGCTCAGGCGACGGACCGCGTGCGGCACGGCGAGGCCGACGAACGCGATCGGCCCGGCGGCGGCCACCGCGGACCCGGCCAGCAGGACGGCGACCAGACCACCCACGGCACGGACGAGCACGACCCGCTGCCCGAGCGACGCCGCGAGCTCGTCCCCGAGCGCCAGGGTGTTGAGCGACCGACCGAGGCCGAACGCGATCACCAGCCCGACGAGCACCGGTGCCGTGATGACCCCAGCCGTGCCGAGGTCCTTGCCGGCGAGGGCTCCGACCTGCCAGAACCGCAGCTGGTCGAGCAGGCTCTGGTCGGTCACGAGCACCGCGGTGGTGACCGACGACAGGGCAGCGGCGACGACGGCTCCGGCGAGGGCGAGCCCGACGGGCGAGAGCCCGCGCCGGGCGACGGCCGCGATCCCGTAGACGAGCAGGGCCGCGAAGGCGGCCCCGACGAACGCGAAGGGCAGGTACGCGGCCGTCCCGCTCACGCCGAAGAGCGCGATCCCGGTGACGACGGCCAGGGTGGCGCCGGAGTTGATGCCGAGGACGCTGGGGTCGGCGAGCGGGTTCCGGGTCACGCCCTGCATGACCGCCCCGGCCACGCCGAGTGCTGCTCCGGCGAGCAGACCGACGACGGTGCGCGGCACGCGGTTGCCGAGGACGATCAGCCCGATCTCGTCGTTCCTGCCGGGGTGCAGCACCGTGTCGAGGACGGTCCCGAGCGGGATCGGCCGTGAGCCGTACGCGATCGACAGGGCACACGCCACGGCGAGGACGACGACCGCCAGCACGGTCGCACCGACGAGTCGGGGGACGGAGCTGGGAGCCGGGGGCGGGGACGTCGACGGAGGCATGGAGGTAAGGCCACCCTAACGCCGGAGCCCTGTTCGGCGTCCCCCGAGCAAGCCCGGAGCGTGCGCAGGGTTCGTTCATAGGCTCGTCATGGGGAAGCCCTCTGTACTGGTCTCCATCGACGCCCGACCGGGCCGTCGAGGGACGACCGGAGAGCACCGATGAACGAGACCCCGAACCCCGCCGCCGCCGACCACGACGAGAACGGCACCCCCGCCGCGCAGCAGCAGGCTCCCGGGATGCACTGGGAGGCACCGCACGCCGACCCGGCTTCCCTGCGCCCGGCGTACGCGTTCGACGGATCCGGCCCGTACCTGTACGGCCCGGACGGCACCGGCCCCTACGCCTACACGCCCGACGGCCGCGGCCCCTACCTGATCGGCAGCCCCGCCCTCGCCGGCGCGAACCACGCCTGGGCCTCCTCGGCGGCGACCGCGAACCACTACGGTGCCGCGACCCACTCCGGCGCCGCGAACCACCCCGGTCTGACGAAGCGCCCCCGCCGGCTCGGGCTGATGATCGGCTCCGGCATCGCTGCCCTCGCGATCGTCGGCGCTGCGGGCGGCACCGCACTCGGACTGTCCTCGCAGGGCACCACCACCACGTCGAGCCAGTCGCAGGGCACCACCACGCTGCCCGGCACCGGCACCGGCACCGGTACCGGCAGCAGCAGCGACGGCACGAACGGCTTCACGGTGCCCGGCGACGGCAGCGGCATCGGCAGCGGCAGCGGCAGCGGCACCGACGGCAGCAGCGACGGCAGTGGGACGAGCACGCAGTCCCCCGCCACTGCGGCGACGGCCGCCGACAAGAAGGGCGTCGTGACCATCAACACCGTCCTGAACTACGACGAGTCGTCACAGGCGGCCGGCACCGGCATGGTCCTGACCTCCGACGGCACGATCCTGACGAACAACCACGTGATCCAGGGCGCGACGAGCATCACCGTCACCGACGAGACCACCGGCAAGCAGTACAAGGCCGACGTGGTCGGGGCCGACGCCACGAACGACGTCGCCGTGCTGAAGCTCGAGAACGCCTCCGGGCTGTCCACGGTCACGCTCGACGACGACGGCGAGCCGAGCACCGGTGACACCGTGAAGGACGTCGGCAACGCCGAGGGCACCGGCAACCTCGTCTCCGCCGAGGGCACGGTCACGGCGACCGACCAGGACATCCAGGTGCAGAGCGAGTCCGGCACCGGCACCGAGTCGCTGAGCGGCCTGCTCGAGATCTCGGCGGACATCGTCTCCGGTGACTCCGGCGGGCCGGTCCTGGACAGCGAGGGCGAGGTCGTCGGCATGGCCACGGCGGCGTCCTCGGGCACGGCCGACGTCACCGGCTACGCCATCCCGATCAGCACCGCGAAGACGATCGCCCAGAAGATCCTCGCCGGGGAGTCGTCGAGCACGATCACCATCGGGCTGCCCGCGTTCCTCGGCGTCGAGGTCAGCAACACCACCACCACCACGGGCGGCGTCGCGGTCGCCGGCACGGTCGAGGGCTCCGGTGCCGCCAGCGCCGGCCTCGGTGCGGGTGACACGATCACGAGCGTCGACGGCACCGCGGTCACGAGCTCGGACCAGCTGACCAAGGTCGTGCAGTCGCACTCGGTGGGCGACAAGGTCAGCGTCCGGTACACCGACAGCGCCGGCACCGCGAAGACGGTCACGATCACCCTGACCGCCGGCCCCGCCGCGTAGCGGCAGAACCCGGGCGCGCTCAGCCCAGCAGCGCCCGCACCACCGACCGGTACACGTTCGCCGGGGAGTCCGTCCGGAAGGCGGTCTCCCCGGCCTTCGTCGTCCCCACGCGCGCGAACCCGTGTCCCTCGGCCCGCACGATCGTGACCGGTTTCGGCTTGCCCGGTCGACGCAGGTGCGAGACCGTCCACGGCGCAGCCCAGAACCGCGCGAGGCGCGGGTCGGCCTCGGCCAGGGCCTCCGGCAGGTCCGGCACGTCCGGACCGCCGGCCAGCTTGCGGCCGAGCAGGTGCCCTGGGAGCGACCCCGTGCGGAACGGGAAGGTCCACGTCGGACCGATGCCGAGCCTCCCGGCCAGCAGCGCGACGGCCCGGTCCGGCGTGACGGAGGCGACCACGGCGCCCGCCGCGTCGGTCCCGTCGACGACGGTCTGCGACCAGGCCTGGAGGCGCGACTCGCCCCCGTCGGGCAGGTGCTGTTCCAGCGTGACCGGCTGGGCATCGCCCTGCCAGGGCTCGAGGAGGGTCTGGGTCGACTCCGGCAGGGTGCCGAGCCGGCCGACGAGGCCCGCTTCGATGAGTTCGCGGCCCGCGGCGGTGCGGAGGAGCGTCGGGTTCCACCGGCGTCCGGCGAGGCTCCGCAGGGTGCCGATCGCGTTCGCGCTGAGCCGGGGGCCGTCGAGCGACGGTGCCGGGGCGGGGGCCGGCAGGTGTTCGAGGTCACGCTCGGGGCGGACCGGGACCGTCTCGGTGGCGCGGACGCTCTCGAGGACTGCGAGCACCAGGTCGTCGGTCTCGAGCAGCCGGGCGAGCGGGCGTTCGATCGTCAGGTCGACGCGGTGCCGACCGGTGACGAAGAGCAGGTGGGTGCCGGCGACGTCGCCGTGTTCGTCGGGCCGGACGTACTCCACGAGCCGAGCCGGGGCACCTGCGGCCGTCCAGGGGTCGCAGCCGACGAGCAGCAGCCCCTCGACGGAGCCGGGCAGCCGTGCGAGCAGACCGGTGTTCTCGTCGCCGATCGCGCGGTCGCTGGGACGGGATCGGACGGTGAGGACGACGTCGTCGCCGGTGACGCGCAGGTCCGCCTGGGCTGCGTCCTCGCGGCGCCAGGAGTCCGGGCGGCGGAGGGTGAGGCGGGCGGTGCGGTCCTCGGTGCCGAGCGGGACGGGGACTGCCATGGGATGAGCGTATGTCGGGAGCGGGGCGTGGGGGCCTGCGGCTCGCCGGGGTGGGCGGGGTGCGTCGGGTTCGCACGGAGGTGCTGGTTCGCACGGTGCGAGGTTCGTCAGCTGGTGCGAGGCTGGTGGCTCCGTGCGGCACCACAACCCCGCACCGAGCCCCCGACGGCGCACCCGCGGACGACGTCCGCACCGTGCAACCCCGGCTCCGCGAATCCAGCACGGTGCCGGCCGCGCCACACCGTGCGGAGCTGGTGGCTCCGTGCGGCACCACAACCCCGCACCGAGCCTCCGGCCACGCACCCACCGATGACGTCCGCACCGTGCAACCCCCGCTCCGCGAATCCAGCACGGCGCGAGCCGAGCGCGTCAGCGCCGCGCGGGCCGCGCGGGTGGGGGCGGCGGGACGGGCTTCGCGGCGACGACGTCGACGAGCCGGACCTCGACCGGGCCCCGGCGGGTCGAGATCGTCACGGCGTCGGACGTCCGGGTCACCAGGTCCCCGAGCGCGTCCTGCGCGCCGTCCCCGTGGTGTGCGCGGACCACCAGGCGGTCCCCGATGGCGGCGTCGCGGAGCACTCCGAGCGCACGGGCCCGCGCGATGGCCGCCTGTTCGTCCGCCTGCACCGCCCCAGGGTACGGGCCGCCTAGAGTGTCGACATGGAGAAGGCCCGGGTCGACAGCTGGATCTGGGCCGTCCGGATCACGAAGACCCGGTCGGCCGCGACCGCCGCGTGCAAGGCCGGTCACGTCCGGGTGAACGGGGAACGCGCGAAGCCGGCGCAGCCGATCGGTCCCGGCGACGAGGTGCGGGTGCGGCAGAACGGCTTCGACCGGATCGTCATGGTGACGGGCATCATCCTGAAGCGCACGAGCGCCCCCGAGGCCGCGAAGCACTTCGAGGACAAGACCCCGCCGCGGCTGTCGAAGGAAGAGGCCGGGTTCGTCCCGATGCGGGAGCGCGGTGCCGGACGGCCGAGCAAGCGGGAGCGCCGCGACCTCGAGAAGCTCCGCGGCTACTGACGCTTCCCGGACCCGGACCCGGGCACGTAGACATCGACCACGATCTCGAACGTGTCGGACTCGACCTCGATCCGTTCTCCGGTCCACGGAGCCTCGAGGTGCCCGTCGTCGTCCGGGTCCGATCCGCCCAGCGCACGACCGGACGGGACGCGGTGGACGGGGATGCGGGTGCCGTCCTCGGCGATGACGAACAGGTCGGCCACCCGACCACGGAACTGCGTGATGCCGAACGGGTCGTCGTGGTGCCGGGACTCGGCGAACCGCTGCGTCCTGCCGTACGCGGAGAAGGCCGCCGTGGTCTCCCGTTCGTACGCGGGCCCGCAGCAGTCGTGCTCCCACCCGCCGACCACGACGACGACCTCTTCGCGCATGCCGTGATCGTACGACGCGTCGGACGGTGACGGTCGGAACCCGGGGTCGGGGCCAGCGGTCGGGGGTCAGACGAAGCGGACGGTCTGCTGCAGACGGTCGCGGATCTCGAACACGTCGACCGAACCGACCGGCGACCAGACGCCGTTCAGCACCTGGGGCAGCGCGCTCCGGCGGACGACGAGCGCCGTGGGCTTCTTCGGGGAGCCGACGAGCTGCACGTCCTCGGTGACGGCGGTGTCCGGCACGACGAGCAGCCGGCCGGAGAACCGCACCCGGGTCTGCTTCTGCACGGCACGGGCGGCGCGGACGAGTTCCTTGACGGGTCGCTCCCCCGGTGCGAGCGTCTCGCCGACGATCTCGCCGTGCTCGACGTGGACCGGCGCACCCCAGTCGATGGACTCGACGGCCCAGAGTCCGCTCGGGGTCAGGACGGCGTGGTCGAGCTTGCCCTCGGCCCCGGCGTCGAGGTCGTGCCACACCGTGACGCCGATCCCCATGTCGGAGACGATCAGGGCGGTCGCCTCTTCGGCCAGGGCCTCGGCGAGCAGCCGCCGGATGTGGCGGGGCGCGGAGCGGATGAGGGTGGGGTCGTAGGGGTCCTCGATGGGGTCGCCGAGGCCGACCCACTCGCGCTCGGCCTGCAGGAAGACCTCCCGTGACCGACCGCCGGGGTGTCCGTGGGACCGGGCCCGGGGGCGTGTGTCGCGACGCGCTGCCGGGGGCGCGTAGGCGTCGCGACCGGTGTCACCCCTGCCGGCGGTCGCCCCGGACGGACCGGACGCGCCGTACGCGCGGGACCCGATGTCGTACGCGCGCCGGGCTGCCGGCGTGCCGATGCGCTCCCATGCGAGCTGGACCTGGCGGAAGCGCTGGGCGTCGCCGCCGAGGTCGGGGTGCGTCTCGCGGGCCGCCCGTCGGTAGGCGCGGCGGAGCGCTTCGTCGTCAGCCGTCGCGGGGACGCCGAGGACTTCGTAGGGGGTGGCGTCGGCCGGGCTGTCCGTCATGGCCCTGCGACATTACCGGAGGCAGTGTCGGAGTCCGCCGCATGGTTGCTGGGTACGGTCTGGGCCCGTGCCGCTGGTCCTGCACCAACGCGCCAGCGGCGGATCGGCCGTGCCGGTGGTCACGCGACGGCGGCGGTGATGGCTGCTGCGTGCTGCTCCAGGTAGGCGACGTCGGCGCGGTACAGGTCGGCGTGGCCGTGCTGCAGGTCGCTGACGAACTTCGGGTTGCCGGCCGCGGCTTCGTGCTCGATCGTCGTGACGAGGGCGACCAGGGAAGCGATCATCGTCTCGGCGAGGACTCCGCGGGAGCGGTCGTCGAGGGCGTAGGCGCGGCAGAACTCCGCGGCCCGAGCGAGCCGCTCGTCGAGGTCGGGGGTGGTCGAGCCCTCGACCGTGCCGGTGGTGAACGGTGCGAACCGGTAGACGGCACTCGCGACGTCCCAGACGCGGGGGCCGGGGTGCGCGGTGTCGAAGTCGATCAGGCCGACGGCGGCGATGCCGTCGTAGACGCAGTTGTACGGGGCGAAGTCGCCGTGCACGACCGTCTCGACCGGGGCCCGGTCGGCTTGGGACCAGAGGTCGTCCTCGGCGCTGCGCGGGAAGCTGGCGGCGGCGTCGTGGAACTGGCGGAGCAGGCGGGCGCTGGTGACGAGGGCGGCCTCGCTGGCGATGTCTTCTGTCCAGGGGTACTCCCCCGCGACGCCGGGGACGAACGAGACCGTCTCGAGGGTGTCACCGAGGGCGATCGGTTCCGGGGCGGCGACGAACCCCTGCTCGTGCAGGTGGGCGAGCAGCCGGTGCACCGTGGGTGTCCACGGCCCTGCGGGGCGGTGGACTCGGTCGTCGGCCCTGGTGATGCGCTCCAAGGGGAACCTCCTGCTGTTGCGTCTCCGTTGACGGAGGGCCAGCGTACCGGCAAGCGAGCGACGGGCGCTCCGTCGACATCCGGAACACGGCGCGTCGGTCCCCGCGGCCGAGCTGGCCTCAGAGCTGGTCGCGCAACCAGGACGGCCCGTGGACGGTCGCGCCGAGGGCCTCGACGCGGTCACGGAGCTCGCGGTCGGCCGTCACGACGACGACCGGCCCGTCACCGGCCCGGACCGCTGCCCGGGCGGACTCGACGATCGCGTCGTCGCCGGAGGCAGGGGCACGGACGACGTCGACAGCACCGGTGGCGGCGCCGGTGCCGGTGGCCGTGCCAAGGCCGGTGGCGGTGCCGGTGGCGGCGCCGGTGCCGTGGTCTGGGTCCGCGGGCTCCGCGGAACCAGCGGCACGGGCCTCACCCTCGAGCACCACGGTCCACCGGGGCCACCACCGTGCGAACGGCAGGTCGAGCAAGGTCGCGGACACCCCGCCCGCGGCGAGCGCCGACACCTGTGCCAGCAGCCGTGACGCGGCACCGGCTCGGTCCTTCCACCAGCCGTCGGGCACGCTGCCGACGACGTTCGCCGCGTCGACGACGACGTGCGGGGTGGTCGCGACGGTGGCGCGGAGCGCCGGCCACGACCTGCCGAAGCCGGGGTGCAGGGTCAGGTCGTCGACCTGGTCGATCGGGATCCAGGACAGGGCGAGGCTCTCGCGGTCGGCGATGACGGGTTCGAAGGGCCGGGAGGCGCGTGCCACGACGGTCGTGTAGGTCCAGAACCCCAGGTCGAGCAGTGCGGTGTGGCGCAGGGCGATCGCGTCGTCGGGGACGCCGGCTTCTTCGGCGGACTCGCGGAGGGCTGCGGTCACGGCGGCTTCGCCCTGGTGGCGTGCGCCGCCGGGGATGCCCCAGGTGCCGCCGTGGTGGCTCCACTCGACGCGGTGCTGCAGGAGCACGCGTCCGGCGCCGTCGTCGATGAGCAGGCCGGCGGCGCCGAAGCGTCCCCACGCCTTGGTGCCGTCGGGGCCGACCGCCCAGGCGTCACCGGGGTCGCGGGGGCCGGTTGGGGGCCCGGGTGGCGTTGCATCTGGCACGGTCCAACCCTGGCACACCGTGCCCGGAGCGGGCCTCGAAGTGGTCACCGGGGGTCGTGTACGGTGTCGCTCGAGACACGGGGTGCCGCATCCAGCGGCTGAGATCACACCCGTCGAACCTGCTCGAGCTCGTACTCGCGAAGGGATCGTCCATGGAAACCGTTGCGCCCTCCCCTGATTGGGCCCACCGAACCGCCGAACTGCTCGAGGCCGTGCGTGCCCGGGCCCCGCTGGTGCAGTGCATCACGAACACCGTCGTGCAGAACGTCACGGCGAACGTGTTGCTCGCGCTCGGGGCTTCGCCCGCGATGGTGGACGTGGCGACTGAGGCCGGGCCGTTCGCGCGGGTCGCCGACGCCCTGCTGGTGAACACCGGCACCCCGCACGCCGAACCGCGGGTCGCTGCGCTCGAGGCCGTGCACGCGGCCCGTGACGCCGGCACCCCGTGGGTGCTCGACCCGGTGGCCGTCGGCTCGCTGCCGGTGCGGACGGCCCTGGCGCGTGACCTGCTCGCGCTGCGCCCGACGGTGCTGCGGGGCAACGCCTCCGAGGTGCTCGCCCTGCTCGGTGACTCGGCCGGTGGCCGCGGGGTCGACAGCACCGTGCGCACGGAGGACGCCCGGGTCGCGTCCGTCGCTGCTGCGGACGGGAGGCTCGTGGCCGCGGTGGCGGTGTCGGGTGCGGTCGACCTGCTGGTCGCGCCGGGCATCGGTGTGGTGCGTGTCGCGAACGGCACCGACCTGTTGACGCGGATCACCGGTGGTGGGTGTGCGCTCGGCGCGGTCGTCGCCGCGTTCACGTCGGTCGCGCCGGAGGACGCGGGCGCCGCTGCCGTCGCCGCCACGGCCGTGCACACCGTCGCTGCGGAGCTCGCAGCACGGGACGCGGGTGGGCCGGGGACGTTCCAACCGCTGTTCCTCGACCGGTTGGCGTCGCTGACCCCGGAGGACGTCGTCCGCGAGGCGCGGATCACGGTCGAGACGATGCCCGAGGCCGACACCCGGGCGGTGTCGGCATGAGCGCGTCGCACCCTGCGGGGTTCGGCGTCTACCTGGTGACCGACGGCGCGCTGGCCGACCGGCACGGCATCGGGGTGCTCGGGGTCGTCCGCGCTGCCGTGCACGCCGGGGTCCGGATCGTGCAGGTGCGGGACAAGGACGCCTCGGCGCGTGACCTGTTGGCGCTCACCGCCGCGGTCGCAGACGCCGTCGGGGACCGTGCGACCGTGGTCGTCGACGACCGGCTCGACGTGGCCCTCGCCGCTCGGCACGCCGGACACCGGGTCGCGGGCGTGCACCTCGGCCAGTCCGACGTCCCCGTGGCCGTCGCCCGCGCCCTGCTCGGAGCGGACGCCCACGTGGGCCTCACGGCGAACACGCTCGCGCACCTGGCCGTCGTCGAGCGGCTCCCCCGCGGCACCGTCGACCTGCTCGGTGTCGGGGTCGTGCACCCCACGGCGACGAAGGCCGACCACCCGCCGGCCCTCGGCCACGACGGGTTCGCCCGGCTGGCCGCCGCGACCGACGTGCCGTGCGTGGCGATCGGTGGGGTGACCCTCGACGACGTCGTGCCGCTCCGGGCAGCCGGTGCCGCGGGCGTCGCGATCGTGTCGGGCATCTGCGCCGCGGCCGACCCGGGGTCCGCGGCGGCGGCGTACGTGGCCGCCTGGGGCCCTGGAACCGGCCACGGGGCGGAGGCGGGGCGGCTCGCAGAAGGTGTACCGGTCCTCCCGGTCTTCACGCGGCGCGGGGCGGACGCATGAGCGTCCCGCGGGTGCTGAGCATCGCCGGGACCGACCCGACGGGCGGGGCCGGGATGCAGGCGGACCTCAAGGGGATCGCCGCACACGACGGGTACGGCATGGGCGTCGTGACGGCGCTCGTCGCGCAGAACACGCACGGGGTGCGGTCGGTGCACGTGCCGGACGTCGGGTTCCTGCGGGAGCAGCTCGACGCGGTGTCGGACGACGTGGTGGTCGACGCGGTGAAGATCGGGATGCTCGGCACCGTCGACGTCGTGCGGGTCGTGACGGACTGGCTGCGGGAGCACCGGCCGCCGGTGGTCGTCGTCGACCCGGTGATGGTGGCGACGAGCGGGGACCGGCTGCTCGACGAGGACGCGGCCGCAGCCATGGGGGCGCTGTTCGCGCTCGCCGACCTGGTGACCCCGAACCGGGCCGAGCTGGCGGTGCTGGCGGAGCTGGCCGGGTCCGGTGCGGCTGGTCCTGGTGCGGCTTCGTCGGCGGCTTCGTCGGCGTCGTCGCTGGATGCCGCGCGTGCCGTGGCGGCGCGGTGGGACGTCCTCGTGCTGGCGAAGGGGGGCCACGACGAGGGACCGACGTCGGACGACGTGCTCGTGGCGCCGGACGGCACCGTGCGGGTGTTCACGGGTCCCCGGGTCGCGACGACGAACACGCACGGCACCGGGTGCTCGCTGTCCAGTGCGATCGCGACGCTCGCCGCGCGGCACGGCGACTGGGAACTCGCGCTCGGGGTGGCGAAGGAGTGGCTGACGGCGGCGCTCCGCGGAGCCGACGCCCTGTCGGTGGGCAGCGGCAACGGTCCGATCGACCACGGCGCGCTGACTCGAGCCGCCCTGCCGGCGCTGTCGTACACGGACGTGTGGTGGGCGGACGCGGCGACGGTGCTGCAGGAGACGATCGACTGCGCGTTCCTGGTGGGGCTCCGGGACGGGACGCTCGAGCCGGAGGTGTTCGCCGGGTACCTGGCGCAGGACGTCCACTACCTGCGGGCGTACGAACGGCACCTGGCGGCGCTCGGGGTCGGTGCTACCGCTGCCGGTGCTGCTGCGTTCTGGGCGGCGGCGGCGCAGGGGTGTGCCGACGAGGCGCGCGACCTGCACCACCGTCGCCTGGCCGGCTCGCACGCCGACGATCCCGTGCACCCCACGTGCGCCGGGTACCTCGCGCACCTGCAGGAGGCCGCCGACGCCGGCTCTCAGGCGGTGCTGGCCGCCGCGGTGCTGCCGTGCTTCCGGGTCTACGCGTGGGTCGGCTCGCAGCTCGGGGTCGCGCAGGACGGGCACGCCTTCGCCGACTGGATCACGGCGTACGGGGACCCGGGGTTCGCGGCGTCGAGCGCCGAGGCGACCCGGCTCGTCGAGGAGCTCGCCCGTGCGGCGACGCCCGACGAGCGGGGGCGGATGGCGCGGGCGTTCCGGCAGTCGACAGCATGGGAGCTCGCCTTCTTCCGGATGCCGACGGCCGCACACGACGCCCGGGTCTCGCGCTGACGGATTCTCCTCGGGCGACTTCCCCGAGGACACGCCTCGGGGCCGGGTCTCGGGTGGGACTAGCGGGCGACCGGGGGCAGCCGCACCAGCTCGACGGACAGCACGGCACCGCTGACCGTGCCGCGCATCCACGTGTGGTCGGGCTGGCGACGGCGGTCGGTCGGCGAGCCCGGGTTCAGCAGGCGCATCCCCGACGGCGCCACGGTGTCCCACGGGATGTGCGAGTGGCCGAAGACGAGCACGTCGGTGTCGGGGTACTCGGCGTCCATCCGGCGTTCCCGGCCGGTCGACGCGCCGGTCTCGTGCACCAGGGCGAACCGCAGGTCCTCGACACCGAAGCGGGCGACGAGCGACAGGCGGTCGTCGAACTCCGGGCCGTCGTTGTTGCCCCGCACACACTCGAACCGTCGGGACCGCGCCTGCACGGCGTCGAGGGTGGCCAGGTCGACCCAGTCCCCCGCGTGCACCACCAGGTCGGCGGCGTCGATGTCGTCCCACAACCCGGACGGCAGGTCCTTCGCGCGCTTCGGCAGGTGGGTGTCGGACAGCAGGACGAACGACGTCGTCACGGCTCGGTGGGTGCCGGCATCGGGAGCCCGGCCTCGTCCGCGGCGCCGAGGCGCTCCAGCAGCCCGGCGAGGAGCGCGATGTCGTCGTCCGACCAGTCGGCGAGCCGTTCGTCGAGCGCGTCGCGGTGCAGCTGCACGGACCGCTCGAGCGCCGCGCGGCCGGCGTCGGTCACCTCGAGGGGCTTCGCGTTGCCGCTGCCGCCGTCGGTCGTCCGCACCAGCCCGGTCGCCAGGAGCCCGGACAGCTGCCGCGAGATCGTCGAACGGTTCAGCCGCAGGTACCGGGCGATGTCGATGGCCATGCAACCCGGGTGCTGCACCACGAAGTCGACGAGGGACTGGTCGACGACGCTCAGCACCTGGTCCGAGCCCCGGGCACGGATGCTCGCCCGACGGGTGATGCGGGCGAGTTCGGTGTACGCAAGGCTGATGTCGCTGTTCCGGACCTTGGAGCTCGGGTGGTCCATGGTGGCTCCAGCCTGTCGGTGCCGGCGCCGGCCGGCGGTCTTCTCGTCCGGTCACCATACCGGCGGGTCGGCCTGGAGTGCGGTCAGTGACCGGCGGCCGCGGCCTGCAGCGCCGGGATGTCCAGCTTGACCATCTGCATCATGGCCTCGAAGACCCGGGCGTTGGCATCGGGGTCACCCGATCCGCTCATCAGCTCCCCCAGCATCGACGGGGTCACCTGCCACGCCAGACCCCAGCGGTCGGTGAGCCATCCGCACGCCATCGGGCTCCCGCCGTCGGCGAGCAGCGCGTCCCACAGGCGGTCGAGCTCGTCCTGGGTGTCAACGTCGATCTGGAACGAGACCGCGTCGGTGTGCGGGTGGCCGGGACCGCCGTTCATCGCGCGGTACGGGGTGCCGAGCAGGGTGAACTCGACGACGAGGGCGCGGCCGTCCGGCATCCGGCTGACGCTGTCGACGCGGCTGTCGGGGAACAGTCCGACGTAGTACTCGGCGGCTTGTTCGGCCTGGTCGTCGTACCACAGGAACGGTGTGATGGCGGGCACGGGAGCCCCTTCGTTCGGTGCTCAGTCCGCGGCGCTGCGGCTGAGCAGTTCGGCCTTCTCAGGGTGGTCGTCGAACCACTTGCCGACGAACCAGCACATCGGGACGATGCGCTTCGTGGTCGTCGACTCGACGTCGGCGACCGCGTACTCGACGAGCTGCGCCGCGTAGCCGTGGCCGCGGTGCTTCGGGACCGTGTACGTGTGCGGGAACGCCACGGCGTCACCGTTCACCCGGTAGTCGAGCACGCTCACGAGCTCGCCGCCGACGTACATCGCGTAGCGGTCCTGATCGGTCTCGTCGCGGAACTCGTGGTCCATGCCCGCCATCATGCTCCGAGCGGGCGCGGCGTGCCGTCAGGGGAATGGGCGGCGTCCGGCAGACGTTGCCCGGACACATGACAACCATCGGAATCATCGGCGCCGGCAACATCGGATCCCAGCTCGCACGACTCGCGGTACGGAACGGCCACCAGGTCGTCATCGCGAACTCCCGCGGCCCGGAGACCCTGACCGACCTGGTCACGGAACTCGGCGACTCGGCACGTGCGGCGACCCGCGACGAAGCAGCTGCAGCGGGCGAGATCGTCGTCGTGACGGTCCCCCTCGCCGCGATCGAGACTATCCCCGTCGAACCCCTGGACGGCAAGGTCGTCATCGACACGAACAACTACTACTGGGAGCGCGACGGCCACATCCCCGCACTCGACGACCAGTCCACCACCACCGCGGAGATGCTGCAGGACCACCTGCCCGGTGCCCTGGTCGTCAAGGCGTTCAACCACATCGCCGCCGACGACCTGACCGGCCACGCGACGCCCGCCGGCACCCCGGACCGCCGTGCCCTCGTCATCGCCGGCGACGACGACACCGCCAAGCAGACCGTCACCGAACTCATCGACGCGTTCGGCTTCGACGTCGTCGACGCCGGGCCCCTCGCCGAGGGCTGGCGCATCCAGCGGGACACCCCCGGCTACGGCCCGCGGCTGACCGTCGCCGAGATGCGCGACGCCCTGGCCGCCGCCACCCGCTAGTCCCGCTGGTCCACGGCTCGGCGCAGCAGCATCACCACCGCCGCCGCGCAGCCGCCGTTTCGCGCTGAGCGACACCTCACTGGCCCCACCGCCCGTGAGCGGTCGCTCAGCGCGAAACACCCAGCGCTAGGTACCCAGCGCGAAACACCCAGCGCGACCCGACCGCGCCCGCTCAGGCCCGGTCGAAGATCGTCGTCATGTCGGCGATGTCGTCCTCGGTCGGCGTCCGGGTGGTCCCCGCTTCGACGTTCTGCGTGATCTGCTCCGGCTTCGTCGCCCCCGCGATGACGCTCGACAGCCCCGGCTGCGCCAGGAGCCACGCGAACGTCGCCTGCAGCATCGTGACGCCACGGTCGTCGCAGAACCGCTGGTAGTCGTCGAGCACGTCCCACGGGGCGTCCTCGAGCACCTGCGGCTTCGAGGTCGTCAGCCGTCCGTCGGCCGGGCCGCCCGCCTTCGTGTACTTGCCGGTGAGCAGCCCGTTGTACAGCGGGAAGAACGGCAGGAACCCGAGCGCGTACGCCCGCACGGCCGGCAGGACCTCGGCCTCGGCAGCCCGGGCGAGCGGGCTGTACTCGTTCTGCGCGGACACGAACGCCGTGGTGCCGGCGATCGACGCCGTGAGCTCCGCCTCGGCGATCTGCCACCCCGCGAAGTTCGAGTGGCCGACGTACCGGATCTTGCCCTCGCGGACCAGGTCGTCGAGGACCGACAGGGTCTCCTCGATCGGCGTCACGTCGTCGGGCCGGTGCATCTGGTACAGGTCGATCCAGTCCGTCCCGAGGCGCCGGAGCGACGACTCGACGGCGAGCCGCACGTACCGGCGGGATCCGCGGACGCCCCAGTCCGGACCGTTCGCGCCCTGCATGTCCATGCCGAACTTCGTGGCGAGGACGATCTCGTCGCGCCGACCGCGGATCGAGCGCCCGAGCATCTCCTCGGACATGCCCGGTGCACCGCCGTAGATGTCGGCGGTGTCGAAGAGCGACACCCCGGCGTCGAGGGCCGCGGACACGACGGCGTCGGTGCCCTCCTGCGACTCGGACGCGGTGCCCCGCCGCCCGAAGTTGTTGCAGCCGAGGCCGACGGTGGAGACGACGAGCCCGGAGGGGCCCAGGGGACGGTGTTCGATTCCGGTCATGCCCCGAACGTACCGGCGACCCCGAACCGGGGCTGCGACCCCCACAGCGGTTGCCGCTCCGGCTGAGCACGGATCAGTCGACGGAGAGGAGCACCGCAGTGGCAGCGCATCGCATGCCCGAATCGGACCGTCCCGGTCGGCCCGTCCCGGCTTGGGTGATCGCGCCGCCCGTCGACGAGGTCGCCCCCGAGCGGGTCGCCGCCGCCGGCCACGTGAACGCCTCCGGCCGGGAGGCCCGCCCCACCCCCGCCTCGTCGCGCGCCGCCCACGCGGCGCCGGTCCGACCGACCACGGTCGCCCGGGTCGGCCCGATCGGCTCCCGGACGCACCGACGCTTCGCCCACCAGCAGGCCGCCGCACGGTCGGCCGACCCCGCCCCCGCACAGGTGCTCGGCCCCGCTCCCGCCCGGTCGTTCGACACCGTGCTGCACGCCGCGGTGTCCCCCGCCGACGCGACCATGGTCGTGGCCGCAGCGTGGTGGCGGGGGCGATGCGTGCCTCCCGACCGAACTGCTGGACCAGCCCGTGCCCGGAGCCGCCGCACCGGAGCCGCGCCGTGCACTCGGCGTGACCGCCGGGGCGGGGCTCGGTGCCGTCGCCGGCATCGCGACGATCGGTCTGGCCGCCTGGTGGTTCACCGCGCCGTCGACTGTGCACGGCGTCGGCGTGGTGCTCGGACTGCTCGCGCTGGTGGTCTCGATCGTGGCGCTGCGCGACCGGACGTCCACGTGGCAGCGGCCGGTCGCGCTGCTCGGCGCCGTGCTCGGTGGTGTCGGCACCGTCGTGCTGCTGTGGGCGGTCGCCGCGGCGTTGCTGCCGCTCGCGGGGGTGACGCTGCCGGACGTCACCGGAACCGGCGTGACCCCGACGCTCGCCCCGTAGCGCCGCGACCGCTCAGACGCCGGCGTCTCGGTGCGACGCCCCGGGGACGTCGAGACGCCCCCGAAAGCCGCGGCGTATCGATGACTCTGCGGCGTCGATGGAACACGCCGGCGTCTCGCAGCACGCACCGGGGGCGACACACCGGCGTCTGAGCGCTGGCGGACGCAGGTCGCAACCGCTCAGACGGCGCGGACGACCCCGCGCGACAGGATCGCGTTCGTCAGGGCGTCGATCGGCTCCCGCTGCACCGTCGGGTTCGCGATGAGGACGTAGTCGACCGCGGGCAGGTCGGGCAGCCCGAGCCGCTGCGACACCTTCACCAGGTCCGCCGGGATGAGCGAGTGCGGGAACACCGCGACGCCGATGCCCGCGCGCACCGCGGCCAGCACCCCGTTCACGTCGCGGGTGTTGCAGGTGATCCGCCAGGTGCGGCCGGCGGCCTCGAGCGCGTCGATCGCCATCTGCCGGCTGATGCTCGGCGCCTGGTACGCGATGAGCGGCACGGGTTCGCCGGGTTCCAGGGCGATGCCGTCCTGCGCCATCCACACCATCTGGTCGGTGGCGACCCGGGTACCCTCGGCCGACTCCCCCGCCGTCTGCTTGATGAACACCAGGTCGAGCTGACCGGCGTGCACCCGCCGGAGCAGCGGCGACGACTGGTTCACCGTGAGCTCGAGGTTGACCTGCGGGTGCAGCCGCCGGAAGTCCCGCAGGATCCGGGGCAGCTGGGTGATGGCGAGGTCGTCCGCAGCGCCGAACCGGAGTCGTCCGCGGGTTGCCGCGCCGGAGAAGTAGGCGTCGGCGGTGGCGTGTGCGGCGAGGATCGTCCGCGCGAACCCCGCCATCGCGTCCCCGTTGTCGGTGAGCGCGACGCCACGGGTGTCCCGGGCGACCAGGGTGCGTGCCACCGCGGTCTCCAGACGCCGGACGTGCTGCGACACCGTCGGCTGGCTGATGCCGAGCCGGGTGCCGGCCTGCGTGAAGCTGCCGGTCTCCGCCACGGCAAGGAACGTCTGCAACAGGACCGGATCGAGCACAGGGCACCTCGTTCGTTCGCGCGGGCGTTCGAGCTGTCGTTCGAGCAGCCACCCATGCGGGCGTTCGCGCGGTCATTCGACATCGCAATGGACTGATAGCCACCATAGGGGTATCGAATGGCTCGGCACCACGTAGTTTCGTTGGGGTACCAGATCCACACCGACGTCCGGAGAACCCCGCACCGTGAGCGCGTCACCGACGACCCTCCCCCCGCCCACCGAACCGCTCCCGATCCAGGCCACGCGACCGCCGTGGCGCCACACGCTCATCGCCCTGTCCGTGCCGAACTTCCGGCTGTTCACGGCGACGAACCTGGTCGCGATGACCGCCGGCTGGATGCAGCGCATCGCCCAGGACTGGCTCGTGCTGCAGCTGACCGGCTCGGTCGCGCAGGTCGGCATCACGGTCGCCTGCCAGTTCGCGCCGATGCTGCTGTTCGGCCTGCTCGGCGGCGTGCTGGTCGACCGGTTCTCGAAGCGCGCGCTCATGATGATCACGCAGGGCGTCTTCGCCGTGCTGTCCGCTCTGCTCGCCGTGCTGACGCTCGCCGGCGTCGTCGAGGCGTGGCACATCTGGGTGATCGCGTTCCTGGTGGGCATGGTCACCGTGATCGACAACCCGGCCCGGCAGGTGTTCGTCACCGAGATCGTCGGGCACAAGCACCTGCGGAACGCCATCAGCGTGAACTCGTCGGTGTTCCAGCTCGGCGGCATGATCGGTCCGGCACTGTCGGGGGCTCTGCTCGTCGCGGTCGGTGCCGGCTGGTCGTTCGGCGTGAACGCGATCGCCTGTGTCGCCGTCGTCGTGACGCTCGGGTTCCTGAAGGTCTCCGAACTGCACCGCACGCCCCCGGCACCGCGGGGCAAGGGGCAGCTCGTGGAGGGCCTCCGCTACGCCGTCAACAAGCCGACGATCATCGTGCCGGTGATCCTCGTGGCGTTCTTCTCGGTGTTCGCGTTGACGATGCCGGTGCTGCTGTCCGCCTTCGCGTCACAGGTGTACGACGTCGGCGCCGGTGGCTACGGGGTGTTCAACTCCGCCGTCGCGATCGGCGCCCTGGTCGGCGCGCTGCTGTCCACCCGTCGGGCCGTCGTGCGGCTCCGCACCATCGTCGGCGGGGTGTTCTGGACGGGCGTGCTGCTCGTGGTGTCGGGGTCGATCCCCGCGATCGCGCCGTTCACCGTCGCGCTCGTGGCCGTGGGGATGTCGCAGCTGCTGTTCCAGACCGCGTCGAACTCGCTCGTGCAGCTGTCGTCGAACGTGGCGATCCGCGGCCGGGTGATGTCGCTCTACGTCCTGGTGCTGCTCGGTGGACAGGCGATCGGCGGCCCGCTGATGGGCCAGGTCGTCGACCGCTTCGGTGCGCACGTGGGGATGATGGTCGCCGGTGGCGTGCCGGCTGCGGCCGCCGCGGTGATCGCGCTCGTGCTCGCCCGCCGAGGGGGCCTGCACCTGGCGGTGCGGATGCGACACCACCTGCCGGTGCCGGCGATCGTCGCGCACTGACGCGGGACTTCGCGGTGACCACCCGCCGGCCTGGAGGCCCGTGGCGGCCCCGCCCCGCGCCTCCCGTCCGCCCCTTGGTCGCGCCAGGCCGTACGCAAAACACCGGTGTCCACGCTCGACGCCGCGGAATCCCGCGGTGTGTTGCGCGAACACCGGTGTCCCTCGAGGGGCAGTGCCTCAGTAGGCGACGCCGAAGCGCGTCTGGTGGTGCGCCGGGGTGACGATCTCGTCGACGAACGCGATCGCGTAGTCGGCGCCGGAGATGTCCGAGTTGCCCGCGGCGTCGGCGAGCAGGACCTCGTCCGAGGCGCGGTAGGTGCCGCGGCGCTCGCCCGGGTTGTAGCTGCCGAAGGCCGCGGCGGGGCTCACGTAGAACCAGTCGACCTGGGTGTCCGAGACGCGGAGGGCGTCGAGGATCTGCGCGTGGCTCTTCGCCTCGCCCTTGAAGGCGTCCGGGAAGCCGTCGGTGTCGAAGAGGCGGGGGCCGTCCTCGGACACGCGCATCGAGCCGGCACCGCCGACGATGCCGAGCCGCGCGCCAGCCGCGGCGGCGGCGTCGACGAAGTGCTGGAACTTGTCCTTCAGCTCGCTGCCGTCGGCCTGCACGGCGTGGAGCGAGACGACGACGACGTCGGCACCCTTGGTGACCTCGGACACGAAGTCGGCGTCGAACGCGTCGCCCTGCGCCAGGGTGAGGCCCTCGGCCGGCTCGAGCTTGCTCGTGTCGCGGGCGACCGCGGTGACGGTGAGGCCGCGGGAGAGGGCCTCGTGGGTGATGGCGGAGCCGGCGTAGCCGGTGCCTCCGAAGACGACGATGTTGGTCATGGTGTTCCCTTCGTGGACGTTCTGGGCGTCGGTGACGTTGACAGTCACCGTACAAGAGTTACTCTCTTTGAGTAAGTAGGCACCTGACGGTGCGTTGCGGAGGACACCATGTCAGCACTCGAGTACAGCCCCTACGCGGCGGACTGCCCCAGTCGGCAGCTGCTCGACCGCATCGGCGACCGCTGGAGCGTGCTGACGATCGGCGTCCTCGCCGACGGTCCCGCACGGTACTCGGCGGTGGCGGCCCGGGTGCAGGGGGTCTCGCAGAAGATGCTCACCCAGACCCTGCGGGCACTCGAACGCGACGGCATGGTCACGCGCACGGTGTTCCCCGAGATCCCGCCGCACGTGGAGTACGAGCTGACCGATCTCGGACGGTCCCTGCGCACGGTCCTCGTGCCGCTGGAGGACTGGGCGACCTCGCACATGCCCGACGTCGCGGTGGCGCGCGAGGGGTACGACGCGCGCTGAGCTCCGGCGCGCGCAGCGCTCCGGCGCGCTCGGAATCCCCGACGGTGACGAGTGGTTGCCTGGGGACATGCGATCGATCGTCTACACGAAGCCCGGTGCCAGCAGCGTCCTCGAACTCGTCGAGCGGGAGATCCCGGAACCCGGCGCGGGCGAGGTCCGCGTCCGCGTCGTCGTCTCCGGCGTCAACCCGACCGACTGGAAGGCCCGCGCCGGCGGCACGTACGGCGACGGCCTGCCCTTCCCCGAGATCACGCCGAACCAGGACGGCGCCGGTGTGGTCGACGCCGTGGGCCCCGGTGTCGAGGGACTGGCCGTCGGTGACCGCGTCTGGCTGTTCATGGCGGCGGCGTCACGGCCGACCGGCACCGCGCAGGAGTACACCGTCGTCCCCGAGTCCCGCGTGGTCCCGCTGCCCGACGGGGTCTCGTTCGACGTCGGCGCCGCGCTCGGGGTCCCCGCGATGACGGCGCACCGAGCCCTCACCACCCACGAGGACGGCCCCGCCCGACTCGGCCCCGGTGCCCTGGACGGCTTCACCGTGCTCGTCGCTGGCGGTGCCGGTGCCGTGGGGCACGCCGCGATCCAGCTCGCCCGCTGGGCCGGAGCGACCGTCATCACGACGATCAGCTCGGACGCGAAGGCAGCGCTGGCGACGGCGGCCGGCGCGCACCACATCGTCAACTACCGCGAGGAGGACGCCGCAGAGCGCATCCGGTCGATCGCGCCCGACGGCGTCGACATCGTCGTCGAGGTCTCGATCCCGCAGAACGCCGCACTCGTCGCGGACGTGCTGGCGAACCACGGCGTCGTGTCGATCTACGCGAACAACGGCGGGGACGAGGCGAGCCTGCCGATCCGGCCGAACATGACCGTGAACGCCCGCTACCAGTTCCTGCTGCTCTACACGATCGGTGACGAGGCGCTGTCCGCTGCGGCCGGGGACGTCACCGAGGCGCTGCACGACGGCGTGCTGCCGGTCGGCGAGGACGCCGGTCTGCCGCTCACCCGGTTCGCGCTCGAGGAGACCGCCCGGGCGCACGACGCGGTCGAGCAGGACACGGTCGGCAAGGTGCTCATCGACGTGACCGAGGCGCCGTAGCCGCGACACCGGATCCCACTCCGGCTCCGGCTGCGGATCGCCGGACGACGAACGGCTCCCACGCATGCGTGGGAGCCGTTCGTGGTGGACGATGCGGGAGGGGTCAGCGACCCAGACGCGCAGCGATGGCAGCGGTGACCCGGATCCGGGCTGCTGCGCGCTCGCGCTCGATGTTGGCGGCGATGACGTCGAGGTCTTCGTAGTCGGCGTCGGTGGTGGTGTCGTTCCAGTTCGGTGAGGAGATCCGGGCACGCCCGAACGACGGCGGAGCAGGGTTCACGGTCGTCATGGGGGCATCGTACGTCGAGCGTCCGACAGAGCGTGTGAGCATCACGGGCCTTTCCTTGGATTGCGGTCGCGCTCGGGGAACGAGTAGGTCAGCGAGAACGCGACGGCCATGAACGACGCCATCATCGCGATGTTCTTGGCGTCGAGTTCGGTGAAGGCGTCGGGGACCGGGGAGTCGACGGTGAGCATGCCGAACGAGTACTGGTCGGACCGGATCACCACCGACACGTACGAGGAGTACCGCGGTTCGAAGCCCGGCACGTCCTGGTCGACGTCGACGTCGGCGGAGCGGTCGCCGACGATCCGGGGTGATCCCCCGACCAACACCCACTCGAGGTTGCGGTCGCCGTAGGGCGTGCCCGCGCGGAAGACACCGGCGGTGTCGCCGGCGCCGGCGTGACCGATCGGCTCGAGCGCCCGCAGATCGGTGGACAGCTGGTAGACGTTGGCGCGGACGTCGGGCACCTTCGGCAGCAGGTAGAACGCCAGGGCCACGGCGACGCGGTCGGCGACGACGGAGAGTTCGCCGTGGCGCTCGGACCGGCGCAGTTCGGTGAGCCGGACGAGCCGGGTGGCGATCTGACCGAACGCGTACCGGACGGCCGTCGACTGCTCGAGCTCCGCCGCGGTGGCGTTGTCCTCGGCCACCGAGCGCGCGGCGTCGCTGCGCCGGGTCCGGACCACCTGCACCGTCACCGCGGCGACGAGCACGACGAGCCCGAACGCGACGAGCGAGAGTCGGACCGCCGGGGCGACGAACAGGTTGGGCAGCTGGAACGCGGCGGTGGGCGCAGCAGCCACCACGATCGGCCACACGACCGTGCCGACCCGTCCTGAACGCTGATGCCCCATGACGACGACGCTAGGTCACGCCACCGACTCGGACGGAGTTGTCCACAGGTCGGTTCTCCACAGGATCCGACGGCCTCCACCAGCCCGTCGCACGCAGCTGGTAAGCAGGACCCATGACCGACGTCAGCACGCCCGTTCCCGGATCCAGAGCCCTCGTCCTCGGTGGCGGAGGTGTCGCCGGCATCGCCTGGGAAGTCGGCGTCCTCGTCGCCCTGCAGGAAGCCGGCGTCGACCTCGACGCCGCCGATCTGGTCGTCGGCACGAGCGCCGGCAGCGTCGTCGGCGCCTTCGTCCGGAACGGTGCCGTCCAGCAGGCCCACGACCAGCAGCACAGCCCGGCCCCCACGACCTACGAAGAGCCGGCACCGATCGACGTCGAAGCCGTGCAGCAGCACATCGGCGCAGCACTGCAGGGCGCGACCGACGAACAGGACGCCCGCGCTCGACTCGGCCAGGCCGCCCAGCAGGTCGTCGGCGGGCAGAGCGACGACGAGCGCATCGTGACCTTCGGCGAGACGCTCCCGTCCACCGAGTGGCCGGAGAAGCCCCTCGCCGTCACCGCGGTCGACGCCACCGACGGCACCTTCCGCCTGCTGACCGCAGCGGACGGCGTCCCGCTCCCCCGCGCGGTCGCCGCCAGCTGCTCGGTGCCCTTCGTGTGGACCCCCGTCAGCATCGACGGCCGCCCCTACGTCGACGGCGGTGTCCGCTCCGGCACCAACGCCGATGCCGCCGCCGGGTACGAGCGGGTCCTCGTCATCGCCTGCGGACCCGAAGGGCCGTCACCGTGCGGACCCTGGCTCGACGTCGCGGTCGAGGCCCTGCGCGCCGGTGGCTCGTCGGTCGAGGTCGTCGTGGCCGACAGCGCGTCCCAGCAGGCCTTCGGCACGAACTCGCTCTCGCTCGCCACCCAGGCGCCGTCGGCCGAGGCCGGCCACGCCCAGGGCACCGCGGTCGCCGAGCATATCGCCGCCTTCTGGGCCGAGGACCTGGCGAGCGTGCACGCATGAGCGCCCCGTTCTCCGACCTCGACCAGTACATCGCGCTCCCCCGCGTCGACGGCATCGACGTCAGTCCGGACGGCACTCGCGTCGCCCTGACGGTCAGTGCACTCGATCCGGACGGCACCGGTTCCCGCCGGTCCATCTGGCAGGTGCCCACGTCGTCGACCGACGACAGCCGGTCCGCTGCGCGCCCGGTCCGCCTCACCCGTTCCGCCAAGGGCGAGGGCGGCATCGCCTTCACCCGCACCGGCGACCTGCTCTTCGTCTCCGCCCGGCCAGACGCGGACGCCAGCGACCTCGAGGCGGCACAGCTCTGGGTGCTGCCCGCCGCGGGTGGCGAGGCCCGCCCGCTCACCCGTCTCGCCGGGGGTGTCGGTGGCGTCCTGGCCACCGCGTCGTCGTCGGACGTCGTCGCGCTGACCGCCGACCTGCTGCCGGGGGCCGGTTCCGACCCGTCGACGGTGCTCGAGGCCGACGCCGGGCTCCGGAATACCCGCAAGGACAAGCACGTCCGCGCGATCCTGCACGAGACCTACCCGGTGCGGTACTGGGACCACGACCTTGGTCCGGCCCAGACCCATGTCCTGACGCTCGACACGGCCGGCGGCGCGGACGAAGTCGCTCAGCCCGTGGACCGCACGCCGTCCCCCGGCCGCTCCCTCGACCACGTCAGCGGAGCGCTCACCCCCGACGGATCGGTCCTGCTTGCAGCCGTGGGTGTCCGGGAGGCCCGTGGACACCGCTCGACGCTCGTCACCATCGACCTGTCCAGCGGCCACCGCACGGTGCTGTTCGACGACGTCGACGTCGACCACGAGATGCCGGCGCTCAGCCACGACGGTCGGGCGATCGCCTGGGTCCGCACCGTCCGCTCCACCCCCGCCGGTGCGAACCAGCAGGAGGTCTGGTCGGCCGGCATCGACGGCTCCGACGCCCGCCGCATCGCGACCGACTGGGACCGTTGGCCAAGCGAGCTCGTGTTCGAGCACGGCGACGGGGCGCTCCTGGCGGTCGCCGACCAGGACGGCCGCGCGCCGGTCTTCCGCATCCCGCTCGACGGCGGCGCCGTCGAGCAGCTGACGCACGACGACTGGGCGTACTCGAGCCTGCGCGTGGCGGAGGCGACGGGCGTGGTCGTGGCACTCCGGGCCTCCTGGGCGGCGCCGCTGCACCCCGTGCGGATCGCGACGGACGGTACGGTGACCGCGCTGGCGACGCCGGCGCCCCTGCCGGACGTGCCCGCCCACCTGGAAGAGGTCGAGACGACCGCTGCCGACGGTGCCCGTGTGCGCGGCTGGCTGGTCGTACCCGAAGGCGACGGGCCGCACCCGCTCGTCCTGTGGATCCACGGTGGGCCGCTCAACTCCTGGAACCAGTGGTCGTGGCGGTGGAACCCGATGCTGCTCGCGGCACGCGGGTACGCCGTGCTGCTGCCGGACCCCGCGCTGTCCACCGGTTACGGGCTCGACTTCGTGAACCGCGGCTGGAACGCCTGGGGGCAGGCGCCGTACACCGACCTGATGGCGATCACCGACGTGGTCGAGGCCCGAGCCGACATCGACGCCTCCCGAACCGCGGCGATGGGCGGGTCGTTCGGCGGGTACATGGCGAACTGGGTCGCCGGGCACACCGACCGGTTCCGGGCGATCGTCACCCACGCCAGCCTGTGGGCGCTCGACCAGTTCAACGGCACGACGGACTCGTCGCAGTACTGGTCGTCGATCTTCGACGCCGACGGGATCGCGGCGAACGACCCGCACCGGTTCGTGGGCGACATCACGTCACCGATGCTCGTCATCCACGGCGACAAGGACTACCGGGTGCCGATCGGCGAGGGGCTGCGGCTGTGGTCCGAGCTCGCGGAGCACCACGCGGCGCCGGACGGCTCGATGCCGCACCGGTTCCTGTACTTCCCGGACGAGAACCACTGGGTGCTCTCCCCGCAGCACGCCGTGGTCTGGTACGAGACGGTGTTCGCGTTCCTCGGGCAGCACGTGCTCGACCAGGAGTGGGAGCGACCCGAGCTGCTCGGCTGAGCGACACGTCCGGACCGAAGGAGCAGCCGCCGACGATCCCTGCCCGCGCCGCGACCACGGCTCAGAGGGCTTCGAGCACGTCGAGCGCCCGCTCGACCCCCTGCTCTGCCCGCATCCGTCGACCCACGTCGGCGGCACGGTCGCGGCGGGTCAGGGCATCGCGCATCGCGGGTTCGAGCGTGCCCGCCGACACGCGACGCAGCGGAACCGGAGCGGCGGCCACGCCCTGTCGGTGCAGCTGCGCGGCCCAGAACGGCTGGTCCGCGGTGACGGGCACGACGACCGCGGGCACGCCGGCGCGGGCAACGGCGTGCGCGGTACCGGCCCCGCCGTGGTGCAGGGCGAGCGTCGCGCCCGGCAGCACCGCGTCGAACGGCGTCGACCCCACCGCCAGCACGTCGGGGCCACGGAGCTCAGCCGGCAGCGCGAGGCCGCCCGCCCCGGTGACGAGCAGCACCCGGAGGCCGTGGGAACGGGCAGCCGTGACGATCGCAGACCCTCGAGCCGCTGCGTCCCGCGCCGTCCCCGTCGCCATGGACCCGAACGAGGCGACGATGAAGCGACCGGCCCGCAGGAAGTCGCCGACCTCGGGGTCGAGTGACGCCGACGGTGTCGCCTCGTACCAGGCCCCCGTCTGGTGCACCCGCTCGGGCCAGTCGTCGGGCCGCGGGAGCAACGCGGGACTCACAGCCATGAGCGTCGCACGCGACGGCGACCGCCGCGCGGGACGACGGCCGCCCGGCAACTCGGCGGCGGCGCGCACCACGTCGGCGTCGAAGAGACGGGCGACGGCGCGGGGGACGGCGTAGGTGGACCGGTTGCGCGGGCCGAGGTCTCGGGTCGCCGTCGGGCCTCCGGCGGCGGGGAAGCGCTCGCTCGGGGTCGCCACGGGTGCGAACTCCACCAGCACGCGGGGGACGCCGAGCGCGTCCGCCACCATCGGAGCGCTCAGGATCAGCGGGTGGTGCACCACCACGCCGGGGCCGAAGTCGACGCTCTCCCGCACCGCGGCCGCGAGCATCCGGCGCATCGCAGGACGCACCTCGGTGCGCAGGTGGTGCGCGAGCCCTCGAGGGGTGCGCCGGACGGGGAACAGCACCCGGTGCGCGTCCAGGCCGAGGCGCACGGTGTCGACACCGTCAGGCGCGACCGCGTCGTCCGGCAGCGCCAGCCGCACCTGGTGTCCGCGGGACAGGGCACGTCGTGCCAGTGCGGCGAAGGGCTCGACGTCGCCACGGGTGCCGGCGGTGAGCAGCATCATGCGCATCCGACCAGTGTGGCGGGGAAGCCGGCGCCCGGCGTCACCGTCGGCCGGGTACGCTCGGGCCCGTGACTGACGGACTCGAGCGGATCCCGCGAACCGCGCTGTCCGGGATCGGACCGGCCGTGCGCCGGCTCCTGCTCATCTCGCGACCGGTGCTGTGGATCAACACCATCGGCTCCGGGCTCGTTGCCGTGTGGCTCACCGGCGCGCTGTTCGACGTGCGGGCGTTGCCGCTCATCCTGTGGCTCACCCTGCCGTTCAACCTGCTCATCTACGGCGTCAACGACATCTACGACCAGGACACCGACGCGGCCAACCCCCGCAAGGGGTCGATCGAGGGTGCCAGGATCCGACAGTCCGAGGTGCGACTGATCGCCTGGGCCGTCGCGGTCGTGAACGTCCCGTTCCTCGTCTACTTCTCCATCGCACTGCCGCCGCTCGCGAACGCGGTGATCCTGCTCTACGCGGGTGTCTTCGTCTTCTACTCCGCACCGCCGCTGCGGTTCAAGGCGCGGCCGTTCCTCGACTCGCTGAGCAACGCCGCGTACGCGCTGCCGCTGGTCATCGTCCCCGCGGCGCTCTCGGTCACCCCGGTGTGGCCGGCTGCCCTCGGCCTGATGGCGTGGAGCGTGGCCAAGCACGCCTTCGACGCGGTGCAGGACATCGAGGAGGACCGCCGTGCGGGCATCACCACCACCGCGGTCCGGCTCGGCGCGCGCGGGACGGCATGGTGGAGCGGGTCCTGGTGGATCGCCTCGACGGCACTCTTCGCCGTGGTGAGCGTGCCCGTGGCCGCAGTCAACCTGCTCATCGCCGGCATCCTGGTGGTGTCCCTGCTTCGTGATCCGACGCCGGAGACCGGTCACCGCCTGTACCGTCTGTCGGTCGCCTTCCCGTACATCGCGGGGTCGTTCGTCGGGGTGCTCCTCATGGTGTCGATCGTGTTGGGAGGCCGCTCGTGAGCCGCATCGTCGTGGTCGGGGGCGGGATCGGCGGCCTGACCGCCGCCGCGCTGCTCGCACGTGCTGGCCATCGGGTCACCCTGCTCGAATCCTCCGCAGAGCTCGGCGGCAAGAGCCGGCGCATCCACCTGGGTGCGGACCGGATCGACACCGGCCCGTCGTTGATGACGTTCCCCGCCGTGTGGGACGAGTTGCTGCGGCGACTCGGCGACGGCGCGGACGCGGGCGCACCCGAGCGCACTCGCGATGCCGGTCACCTCGACCTGGTGCGGATGCCCGAGGTCGGTCGCTACTACCACGACGGCGAGGAGACCTCGCTGCCGGTGGCGCCCGACCACCCGTGGTACCCCGCCTGGCGCCGGTTCTCGGACCTGCACGCACCCCTCGCCGACGACGTGACCGAGCTGCTGCTCGCCGACCCCCTCGACCGCGCGGCCCTCCCGGCGCTCCGTCGGCTCCTGGCCGTCTACGGTTCGCGACTCACGACGCGCGCCTACCTGGACGGCCTGCCGTGGCTGCCGGACGGGCTGCGCGAGATCATCGCGATCCACACCCTCAACGCGGGCGTCTCGCCGGCACGCACCCCGGCCCTCTACGCGAGCATGCCGGCGATCATGGCGGAGACCGGTGCCTGGGTGCCGCGCGGCGGGATCTACGAGATCGTGCTCGCGCTGGGCCGGCTGGCCGAGGCCGCCGGAGCCGAGGTGCGCACCGGCGAGGCCGTCACCCGCATCGAGCGCGGGTGGGTCACCACCGAGGTCGGGCGGTACCCGGCCGACCTCGTCGTCAGCGCCGTGGACGCCGACCGCCTCACCACACTGACGGGCCCGTCGCGGATCCCACCGCTCCCCCGTCTGCGTCCGCGCACCCTCTCCTGCTCGGCCGTCGCGGTGTACGGCGTCCTCCGCCAGGAGTTGCCGGCGGACCTCGCGGCGCACAGCGTGGTGCTCCCGACGAAGCCGGCGGCACTGCACCGCAGCCTGGAGGCCGGCGACGAGCCGGCGGACACCATGGTGTTCGTCAACCAGTACCGCGCGGGCGAGGTGTACCCGAACGGGCGCAGCACCGCAGGGATCCTGCTCACCGCGCCCGCCGACGGCGGTCACTACACGGCGGAGCACCCCTTCGTGCGGCGCGAGGTCGACCGTGTCTCCCGCGCGATGGGACTCGACGGGCCCCTCACCGACCTGCTCGACGAGCAGGTCGTGCTCGATCCGCAGTACTACGGCGAGGGCGGCGAACCACACGGGGCGCTCTACGGAGCGGCACGTCCGCCGTGGCTGAGCGGGCCGTTCCACCGTCCCTCGTACAACGACCCCTGGCGGCCCTGGCTGTGGCGGGTCGGTGCGTCGGTCCACCCCGGCGGCGGCGTCCCGGCGGTGGTGGGTGGCGCGATGATCGCGGTGAACCGGCTGCTCAAGTCGACACCGGCCTGACACGAACGAGCGAACCGGCGAACCAGCGAACCGGCGAACCGCTCCACACCAGCCGGGCAGTTACACGAACGCGGCCTGCCCGGTGATCGCCCGGCCGACGATCAGGGTGTTGACCTCGCGCGTGCCCTCGTACGAGTAGATCGCCTCGGCATCGGAGAAGAACCGAGCGACGCCCTTGTCGAGCACGATGCCGTTGCCGCCCTGCACCTCGCGGCACCAGGCGACGGTCTCGCGCATCTTCGAAGTGGCGAACGCCTTGGCCATCGCGGAGTGCTCGTCGCCACCGACCCCGGCGTCCTGCATGGCCGAGGCCTGCGTGCAGAGTGCGATCGAGGCCGTGATGTTCGACAGCGACTTGACGAGCAGGTCCTGCACGAGCTGGTGCGCGGCGATCGGCTTGCCGAACTGGACCCGCTCGCGGGCGTAGGCCAGGGCGGCCTCGTACGCGCCGATCGCGATGCCGACCGCCTGCCAGGCGACCTCGGTGCGGGTCAGTCGGAGCACCTCGGCGGTCGAGCGGAACGACGTGGCGTTCTGCAGCCGACGCGACTCGGGGACACGGACGTCCCGCATGACGATGTCGGCGTTCTGCACGCCGCGCAGCGCGATCTTGTCCTCGATCTTCGTCGCGGTGAAGCCAGCGGTGTCGGTGGTGACCAGGAAGCCCTTGACCTGGCCGTCGGCGACGTCCTTCGCCCAGATCACGACGACGTCGGCGAAGGTGGCGTTGCCGATCCAGCGCTTCTCGCCGTCGAGCACCCACTCGTCGCCCTCGCGCCGCGCGGTCGTGCGCAGGCCCTTGGCGGAGTCGCTGCCGGAGTACGGCTCGGTGAGTCCGAAGGCCCCGATGACCTCGCCGGCGGCCATCCGTGGCAGCCACTCCCGCTGCTGCTCGTCACTGCCGGCGACCGCGATGGAGTTCATCGCCAGGCCGGACTGCACACCGATGAAGGTGGCGACGCTGGCGTCGACCCGGCCGAGCTCGAGTGCTGTCCACCCGCGGTAGACGGCCGAGTTCTCGAACCGGCGCACCATCGGGACGCCCGGCCCGTACATGCCGAGCTCGGCGAGCGGCGCGATGACCTGCATCGGGAACTCGGCGCGCGCCCAGTACTCGTCGGCGATCGGCCGGACCTCTTGCTCGAGGTACTGCCGGAGCTGCCCGAGCGACGCACGCTCCTGCTCGGTGAGCTGCTGCTGGAAGCCGTAGAAGTCCGATTCGAGCAGGGCCGTGGCGGGCATGGTCGTTGACATGGGAACCACGATGCATCATTCTCGAAAACGTTGCAAGAGAGGATCGCGTGTACACATCAGACTCTGCGCTGCGCGCCTTCCGGGAGGCCCGTCACACCTTCATCGCCGGGTCGCGGATCGACATGGGGGCGTTGGCTGCCGCACTCGGCGTCGATCGCACGTCACTGTTCCGCTGGGTCGGCAACCGTGACCGGTTGCTGTCCGAGATCCTGTGGTCCCTCGCCGTCCCGACGCTCGACGGGGCAACCCACGCCGCCGACGAGATCGGAGCGACCGGGGCAGCCCGGCTCGTCGTCGTGCTCGACCGGTTCACCGCGGACCTGATCGACGCCCCGTACTTCCGGGCGTTCCTGACCCGCGAACCGGCTCGGGCGATGCGTCTGCTGACCACCTCGGAGAGCGACGTGCAGAGCCGGTTCGTCGCCCGGGTCACCGCACTCATCGAGCAGCAGGAGTCGTCCGGTACGTTCGATCCGGCACCGTTGTCGGCTGAGGAGCTCGCACGGCTGCTCGTCCGGATCTCCGAGTCGTTCACCTACGCCGAGTTCATCTCCGGTGAGACCCCTGATCCCGACCGGGCACGTGCGGCGTTCGAGTACGTCCTGCGGCCCGACGCGGTGCACGCCACACCCGCACCACCGATCGGAGACCGATGACCATCGACGAGTACCCGTTCCGCCGCTCCTACCCCACCAGGTGGAACGACAACGACATGTTCGGGCACGTCAACAACACGATCTACTACTCGGCGATGGACAACGCGTCGACGTACTGGTTCCGCGAGTTCGCCGGGCTCGACCCGTTCTCGTCGGAGTGGATCGCCGTGCTGGTGTCGTCGAGCTGCCGGTTCGTGGAGTCCGCCGTCTGGCCGGACGTCATCGAGGTCGGGATGCGCTCGAAGCACCTCGGCACCACGAGCCTGTCGTGGGAGTTCGGCCTGTTCCGGCAGTCCGACGGGGCGCTGCTCGCCACGGGTGAGTTCGTGCACGTCATCATCGACCGTGAAGGTGCCCGTCGTCCGATCCCGCTGCCCGCCGAACTCCGCGAGCTCGTCACGGGTTCGATGGTCGCGCAGCAGCCCGCCGTCGCCGACTGAGGACCTCAGCCCTTCAGCGCAGCCAGCTCGAGGTTGATGTCGTCGGGGTCCTGCACGGACAGGATCACCATGCCGGCGTCGCCGAGGTCGGTGACCTCGCCGTGCTCGACCCCTGCGGCGTCGAGGCGTGCAGCCGCCTGGTGCAGCTCGTCGACCGACCCCACGACGAAGCTCACGTGGTCGAGGCCGACGGTGTCAGGGTCGAACGTCTGCCCCGCCGGGGCGACCGGACGGAGCCCGAACACCTGGTCGCCGAGCCGGAACACGGAGCCGCCGTAGAAGCGCTCACGGTCCTCGCGCACGCCGGGCTCGTCGACCTGGTCGCTGAAGTCGATCGCCGGGTCGGTGCCGAGCAGCTGCTGGTAGAACGCCTTGCTGCGGTGGATGTCGGTCACGGTGACACGGACGTGGGCCAGGGCGGTCGGGCGTGCGAACGGCTCGGTCATGGTGGAGCTCCTCAGGGTTGCGCGCCGTGGTTGCGACGCGCACCCGAGGCAACCCTCGGTGCCTCCGAAGCACCCGAGGCCGTGCGGCGACCGGACAGCCGCGCGCACGACGTTCCGCACGCCGCACAACCAGAGCGCCCCCGAACCACGCGATCGCACGGTTCGGGGGCACTTCGGCTGTGCAAGCGGCGCTGGACCCGAACGCCAGCGCCGCAGTCCGGGGTCAGATCAGGTCGTCGGTCAGGTGGTTGGGCGTGCCCAATCGAACCTGATGCGCCATGAAAGCTGGTGCCACGGCAGCACGCGGGGCAAGTTCCGCCGCAAACCTGCCCCGCCCAGATCCGCGTAGTTCCGGGGATGGGATAGAGGCCAGGAACAAACTGGGCCGGAACGACCAGTGTTCTTAGGTCTTTTGGGAAGCGTGTACCCACTTTGCCCCCTCCTCCGCAGCACCATGGGGATCGGGGGCCGACTCAACTGCCACCCCGCGTCACGGCGACCGCTTCACCCCGGCCGCCGAGTCCCCCGATGCCCTCCACCGCCGGGCGCTGGTCGCGGAGTCCGCGGAACTGAACCGCCGCACGGGCAAGCTGGACCACGCCCTGTCGAGCACCTCGAACCCGCCGACTGATCCGCGCCGCCGCCTCCTCGAGGATCTGCGCGCCCGGCAAGCCGAGATCCTGGCCCAGCTCGAGGACTGAAGCGGGCAGCACGAAGGGACGGACATTCGAGTCGCCCGGCCTCCGCGTCGGACTACTTCTCCGTGACGACGCCGCCCGGCTGCGGACCGCCTGCCAGGTAGCGGTAGGCGAGCGCCAGTTCGGAGACCGAGCTGGGCGTGGAGCCGCCGATCGCTCCGGCCTTCTCGATCCGCTTGAGCAATGCCAGCTTCGCGGCGTTGAGTGCCTCGAGCACTTCGTCCCTGTCGGTCATCGTGGTTCCTCTCTGTAGGTGAATAGGTCTCACAGAGTACGGAGCGCCACCGACATTCACGCCAGCCCCGCTCTACATTGGAGGCGTGCCCGAACAACACTCGGAGAATGAGGAGCGCTACTTCAAGAGCGCCGACCAGCTCCGCACCGCCCTGCTTGACGTGTACGACAACTTCCGCGAGGACCTGGTGGATAGCGGCGGAGAGGTAGAGGTGTACGCCTCGGTCGAGAACGCTGTGCAGTGGCAACTGGCGGAGCACGGCTTGGACTTGCACGCCGCTCTAGAACGCCTCGAACGCACAGGAGCTGCCCCGAAGTCCGCGTACGCCTCAATCGAGCGACGAGCGCTGGGTAGCAGGCGACGCATGCATGTTGAGGGCACGCTGTTCCTTTACGCCGACTGGCAGGGGCCAGACGGGCTTTCCCTGTCTGCCGAGTACGTAGGTGCCGATGCGGACGACGTGCTGCGTGTGCACGCAGCGATAGAGCGGCTGTTGACTCACCACGGGCGCGCGGAGCCGTACCACCCGCTTAAACTGAAGTCAGAGACCACGCCCGCTCGCTGGTTCGAGAGTCAGTGGTTCGGAGGTCTGATTGGAGCCATCGGCGGATCGGTGCTGACGTACTTCCTACCCAAGCTCTTCGGCTGACACGACGTCCCCCGATCCGCCCGGCCCGCCCAGCGCTGCGCGTGGCCCCGGCCGCTGGACGCGGGGTCTCGCGTGCTGGCGGCGCGTCCGCGGGTCGCTGGCAGGCTCCGGGCTGATCCGCACTAGTAGCTGCCGGACTTGCCGTTGTCCTCGAAGCGGGCGACGACGACCCAGCGCTCCTGGTGGGCGAGCACATCCAGATCCGAGTGCCGGCCCGCGATCGACGTGGAGCGCTGGTTCTCCTCTGAAAGTCGGACGGAGAGAACCACTCGTGACTTCCTGCCTCAGATCATGGCGCTAACGGACGGGTTCGGTGTCCCGAACGGTGCGGAGTACGCCGCTCCGGACGCCAGCACCTAGGCAACGTCCGACCTGTAGGACCTTTGAGCGATCGAATTCGACAGCTGGGTCCCGACTTCGCCCATCATCTGCAGCACGATCACAATCAACTCAAGCACGCTGTCCGGATCCGGTACAACCGCACCGCCGTGGGCGATGTCGTTGCGCGCATCGCAAAGCCTGGTATCGATCAGGTGCTGACGCGTCTCAAACGGCGCGATGTCCAATCCTAGGGATGTGAATATCGAAGACAATCTATCGAACCGGAGATTCGATCCGGTCTCGACAACACCCCGCTTTGGGAGTTGAGCACGCTTCGCGCTAAGAGCCAGGAGGTCTTCCACGAAGTCCGCAGCGAAAGCGGGATCAACCGCCATCCTTTCGAACTTGTGCCGGACCGCCGTCACCAGCAGGGGTTTATCCAACTCACCGTACGTGAGCCTTCGCTTCGCCACAAAGTCCAAGTAAGCTTGCAGAACCTGTTTACTAAAACCCTCCCAGTGGGCGTATAGGAGTGCCACAGAGGATCGCAGTATCATACGAGCGAATGGCCGACTTAGTTGCTCAGGATTCAGTCGTTCCACCTCGGTGCGCATGGCTTCGATTTCCATTCGACGCCATCCGAAAGCATCATCGATACTGTCCGCAAATGCCTCCGCGGTTGGAGCGGCCATCTCAGGCGAAGTATTCGCGGCCGAAGTGCACCAGACGCGGCATTCTCCGGCGAGCACTAACGCCGGTACCACTGTTGTCGCGGAAGGCCGGCTCGTTCCACATCGACTTAATTCTGTCGGCCAAGTCGGCAGGCGTTCGCTTGGCCCACTTTGCGTGCGAACCCGCAAGCCCCGACACAATTGCTTCGAAGGCCGAGATTGAGAACGCCCCAAGGAAGCGCAGCTTCTCGGCGTCGTAGCGCCGGAAAGCATCCTCTCCAAGAGCCGCGTCGAGCAATTCGAAGGCCTCGTTGAAGGAGTTTTCGTGCGCCGCGAGGTCAAAGTTTCCAGCCTCAGCCGCTTCACGCATCCAGGCTGTCAGGTACTCACCAAACTCCTGCGGCAGTTCACCTCGCCCGCCGTCGAAATCCTTGTAAAGGTGGAAGCGAAGGACTAGTTCCTGTCGGAAACCTTCATCTTCCTTCCTGCTCGTCAACGGGACGGTGTTTTTGAATTGCACCCCTGTGCTGAGATTCACAAGCCACCGATACATCGGAGCGTTCAGCATCACGAGAAGACAGTTCCGCGCTTCTTGCGCAGACAATTCGGTACCAGAATTCAACCTTTGGAAGAGGTCGTATTTCGCATCTTTGTCGCTTTCCTTCTTGATGATGCGGAAATCAAGCTTCGCGCGCTTGAAGTCGCGTCGCTGAACCTCGTCGAACGAGAGGATAGCGTCGTTACCACTTTCCCACACATAGCCCTCGAGAGAAGGAAGGTATTCCGTGGCACGCAGCGGCTCTGCCTCGACCGCGTTGCCATCTTCATCTGCGTAGACTCCGACGAATTGGAGCAGGGTAGAAAGGCGCTGCACGCCGTCGATCACGTCCCACACTCCATCCGAACGCTGGGAAACGAAGATGGTCGGGACCGGAATGCCGAGCAAGATCGACTCGACTAAACGCGCTTTTTGCTCCTCTGTCCAGCGGAAAATCCGCTGAAACTCGGGATGCACGTCCAAATCGCCATCTCGATACAGCGACATCATTTCGCCGATTGACATCGAATATCCATCGGTCTTGATCTCACGCGAGCGCGTTTCGATCTCATCTACGAGAGCCACGTCGATACTCTAGGTGATCTCGCGCAGAAGCGCTCGACAGGGTCTACCCGCGTTCTAGGGTCATCGGGTTAGAGCGACCCCGGCCCGCTAGTCAAGCGAGTCAGATGAGACCAGAGCTTAAATAGTTCGGCGTGCCGAAGCGGTGCGCCGTGATCGACACCGCCTGCTCGCGGACGAACGGCAGGATCTCGAGCCGCCCGGCCTCGGTCACCGGGCCGCCGTACACCGCGACGTCCGGACGACCACCGACGGCGGAGTACAGCGCCGAGGTGTCCCCACCGATGAGCCGCACGCGGGTCGAGGGACCCGAGGCGACCGAACTCGCGAAGGCCCCGTCGGACACCGTCTGCGACAGCGAGCGCACGATCGGCAGCGACCGGATCGCCGAGGCGACGGACGACGGCAGCGTCGCGGCCGTGGAGACCTCGATCGTCGTGCCAGCCCGGAGTGCGGCTGCGACGACGCGGACGAGCTCGATCACCGAGGCGTCAGCGTCCGCGTCGGCGACCGCGGCCAGCCGCACCTGCACCGACGGGAACGGCAGGTACCGGGCGATGTTCCGCTCGGCGGAGAGCGCCGAGACGTCCGTCGCGGTGCCGAACAGCGTCGACCAGGCCTGCTCGTCGGACGCCAGCGCGCGGTCGAGCATCGGCGAAGCGACCTCGGCAGCCCGGGCGAACGCCGAGACCGGACCCGACACGGCGACACCGGACGCACCGGCCGCCGGCGCCGACGTCCACGACCCGAGCCCGAGCAGGTAGTTCAGCCCACCGGCCTTCGTGCCCGCACCGACTGCCGACTTCTTCCACCCGCCGAACGGCTGCCGCCGGACGATGGCGCCCGTGATGCCACGGTTGACGTAGAGGTTGCCCGCCTGGATCCGCGACAACCACGTGCCGATCTCGGCCGGGTCGAGCGAGTGCAGTCCCGAGGTCAGGCCGTAGTCGACCTCGTTCACGATGTCGATCGCCTCGTCGAGGGAGTCGGCGGTCATCATGCCGAGGATCGGGCCGAAGTACTCGGTGCGGTGGAACTCCGAGCCACGGCGGACGCCCTGTCGGACACCCGGGCTCCAGAGCTTGCCGGTCTCGTCGAGCTGCTTCGGCTCGACGGCCCAGGACTCCCCCGCCCCGAGCGTCGTCAGGCCGTCGAGCAGCTTGCCCGAGGCCGGCTCGATGACCGGACCCATCTGCGTCGCCGCGTCGGTCGGGTACCCCACCGTGAGCGAGGCCACCGCGTCGAGCAGCTGGTTCCGGAACCGCTTGGACTTCGCGACCGAGCCCACCATGACGACGAGGGACGCTGCCGAGCACTTCTGGCCGGCGTGCCCGAACGCGGACGCGACGACGTCCTTCACGGCGAGGTCGAGGTCGGACGACGGCGTGACGATCACGGCGTTCTTGCCCGAGGTCTCGGCGAGCAGCGGCAGGTCCGGGCGGAACGAGCGGAACAGCTCGGCCGTCTCGTACGCACCGGTGAGGATGACCTGGTCGACCATCGGCGACGCGATGAGCTGCTGCCCGAGGTCGTCCTCGGACACCTGCAGGAACGCGAGCACGTCGGCCGGTGCCCCGTGGGCGTCCAGCGCGGTCTCGATGATCGAGGCGAGCACGGCGCCGGAGCGCTCGGCGGGCGGCGCGGGCTTCAGGACGACGGCCGACCCGGCGGCCAGTGCGGCGAGGGTGGACCCGGCGGGGATCGCGACGGGGAAGTTCCACGGCGGCGCGACGAGGGTCAGCGCTGCGGGCGTGAAGGTCGCACCGTCGACGTCGTCGAGCGAGGACGCCAGGGTGCCGTAGAAGTGCGCGAAGTCGATCGCCTCGGACACCTCGGGGTCGGCCTGGTCGATGGTCTTGCCGGTCTCCGACGCCATGACCTCGATGAGGGCGGCACGGTTCGCCTCGAGTGCGTCGCCGACGGCGTGCAGCACGGCGCCACGGGCACCACCGGACCAGGTCCCCCAGACCGCACCGGCGGCCTTGGCGCGACCGAGCGCGGAGTCGAGCGCCGTCGCGGAGTCGACCCGGGCCTCCTGGACGGCACGGACGCCGAGCGTCGACGAGGCGACCCGTGCGGTGATGGCGTCGCCCCAGGCGCGGACGGCGCCGACCGAGGGGTCGCTGTCCGGGGTGTTCTCGAAGTGGCCGGGGCCGGGGCGGCCGACGGCGGCGTACCGGTCTGCGACCCGGTGGGATGCCGGCGCTTCGAGCCCCTCGGGCGTCGCGAGCGGCACCAGGGAGGCGCGGAAGCGCTCTTCTTCGCGGGCGAACAGCCGCGGCGAGGACACCAGCGAGAAGACCGCGGACATGAAGTTGTCCTGCGACGCGCCTTCTTCGAGACGGCGGATCAGGTAGGCGATCGCGACGTCGAACTCGCCCGGGTGGACGACCGGCGTGTAGAGCAGGAGCGAACCGACGGTGTTCTTCACGGCCGACGCCTGCCCCTGCGCCATGCCGAGCAGCATCTCGAACTCGATGCCGTCCCGCACGCCGCGCTCACCGGCGAGCAGCCAGGCGTGGGCGACGTCGAACAGGTTGTGCCCGGCGACACCGACGCGGACGTTGTCGACGCGCGATGGGGTGAGCGCCCAGTCGAGCACCCGCTTGTAGTTGGTGTCCGAGTCCTGCTTGGTGTGCCAGGTGGCGAGCGGCCAGCCGTGCACCGAGGCCTCGACCTGCTCCATCGGCAGGTTCGCGCCCTTGACCAGCCGGACCTTGATGCCGGCACCGCCGCGGGCACGGCGGGCGGCGGACCACTCCTGCAGCTCCTGCATCGCGGCGAGCGCGTCGGGCAGGTACGCCTGCAGCACGATGCCGGCTTCGAGGCCCAGGAACTCGGGCTCGTCGAGGAGCTTCGTGAAGACCGCGATGGTGAGGTCGAGGTCCTTGTACTCCTCCATGTCGAGGTTGATGAACTTGGCGGGGCTGGCGGCTGCGGCGCGCTGGAAGAGCGGTCGGAGCTGCTCGACGATGTCGTCGACGGCGTGGTCGAACGCCCACGGGGAGTGCGGGTGCACGGTGGACGACACCTTGATGGAGACGTAGTCGACGTCGTCGCGGGCCAGGAGCTTGTGGGTGCCCTCGAGCCGGCGGGCGGCTTCGCGTTCGCCGAGCACGGCCTCGCCGAGCAGGTTGACGTTGAGGCGGACGCCGTCGCGCTTGATGCCGGCGATGGCCGGGCCGAGCCTGGAGTCGGTGGCGTCGACGATCAGGTGGCCGACCATGTTCCGGAGGACGCGGCGGGCGATGGGGACGACGACGTTCGGCAGGACCGGGGCCATGCCGCCGCCGAGTCGGACGAGTCCGCGGAGCGCGGCGGGCAGGAACCCGGGGGCGTCCGGGGCGATCTGGCGGAGCTTGCGGGCGGCGACGGCGAGGTCTTCCGGTCGCACGACGCCGTCGACGAACCCGACGGCGAAGTCGAGGCCGGCGGGGTCGGCGAGCACCCCGGCGAGCTGCTTCGCGGAGCCGTCGACGGGGTACGACTCGGCCTCGGCGAGCCACTGTCGGACGAGCGCGACGGACTGGTCCGCCAGGGCGTCGTGGTCGATGGCGGAGTCCTCGTGCAGCGTCGTCATGGGTTCAGTGTGGAGGTCCGGGATGCGGTAGCGGAAGTGAGCGTTCCTGATGGATACCGTTCAGTTGCGCTACCGTTCCGGTCGCGCTCCGGCTAGCGTCGGACCATGCTCGACGTCCGCCGTCTCGTGCTCCTCCGTGAGCTGTCCATCCGTGGCACGATCGCGGCCGTCGCCGAGGCGGTGAACTTCACCCCGTCGGCGGTCTCGCAGCAGCTCAGCGCCCTGGAGCGGGAGGCCGGTGTGCAGCTGTTCCGCAAGGCCGGCCGACGGCTGCAGCTCACCCCGCAGGCCGAGGTGCTGGTCACCGCGGCGGGCCAGGTGCTCGACGTCCTCGAGCACGCGCAGTCCCAGGTCGAGGAGACCCTGTCGTCCGTGCAGGGCCGGGTGCGGGTTGCCGTGTTCCAGTCCGCGGCCCTGGCCCTGATGCCGAGCGCCCTGCACGAGATGGCGACGGAACACCCCGACGTCCGGGTCGAGATGGTGCAGCGGGAGCCGGAGACCGCACTGAACGAGACGTGGGCTCGTGACTTCGACATGGTGATCGCCGAGCAGTACCCGGCACATGCCGCACCGCACCTGCCCGGGCTCGACCGATCGGACCTGACGACCGACGCGGTGCGGCTCGCCCTGCCCCCGCTCGACACCGCGCTGCGCCCGGTGTCGTCGCTCGAGGACGCGCGCACCATGCCCTGGGTGATGGAGCCCCGCGGCACCGCGTCGCGGCACTTCGCCGAGCAGGTCTGTCGGCGCTGGGGTTTCGAGCCAGACGTCCGGTACGAGACCGCCGACCTGCAGACGCAGATCCGCCTGGTCGAGTCCGGCAACGCGGTGAGCCTGATGCCGGACCTGATGTGGACCGGCCGGACGACGACCTGTCGACTGCTCGAGCTGCCGGAGGGTCCGCGACGGACGATCTTCACGGTGGTCCGCGCCGCTGGCGCGTCGTCGCCAGCGGTGCGTGCTCTCCGCGCCGCGCTCGAACGTGCCGCGTCCGTCGTCGGAGCGTGACACGGCGGTCTGGAGGCGCGGCTCGGGTCGGCACGACGGCTGCGGAGCTCCGTTGCCGTTGTGATCATTCTGTGATCGAGCGATCGTCAGGACTGGCCAGCGGGCGACATTCCCTGAGTAGAGGACGCTGATCCGGCGTCCCGTCCAGGCATCCGAGGGGGATCCCGTGAACCAGTCCTGCAAGTACACCTTCCGCCGCAGCGCGGCGATCGGAGCGGCGATCGCGATCGTCACCGCTTCGTCGGCGTTCGGCATCGGGGCGAGCGCCGCCTCCGCAGCGACCGACGAGACCGCTGCGCCGAGCACCACCGCGACGTCGGCTCCGCAGGGCACGACCGCCGCGGGCACCGCGCCGACGCCCCCCGCCGCCGCAGAACAGGCTGCCCCCGAGGCATCGACACCCGTCACCTGGGCGGAGCCGTCGAGCAAGGACGCGCCGATCGTCCTCACCGTGACCGCCGGCCAGCCGTTCTCGCACACCTTCACCGCCCAGGGCGGCGACGGCCCGTTGGAGTACCTGTTCAACCCGTTGAACTTCGACCCGACCAACGACGTCAACGGCTGGTCCTGGAACGAGCAGACCGGTGTCCTGAGCGCCACCCCGAAGAGCACGTTCGACGGACCCGCACTGTTCCAGGTCACCGCGACCGACCTGCACCAGACCGCCGTGCAGTACGTCCAGGTCGACATCGAGCCCGGCGCCCCGGTGGGTGTCACGTTCGGCGTCGACAGCTCGGACTCCGACGTCAGCTGGCAGATCGACGCCGACGGGACGATCCGGGAGTACGCGCCGGGTGGCACCGGTGACACCGTGGTGTCGGAGGTCCCCGCCACGGTCGGCTCCTCCGTGACCCTCGCGGGGCTGGCCGTCGACGCGCTGGGCAACCGCACCACCCCGGGCGACGAGTACCCGCGCTCGACCGTCACGAGCACCACCGCGTCCGACGGCGTGGTCTGGGACCCGAACTGGTCGGCGAACACGGTGACGTTCTCGGAGCCGGGCACCCGCACACTGACGGTGTCCGAGGGCGGCGTCTCGACCTCGTTCACGGTCCGCGTCTCCGAGGCCCCCGCTGCCGTCACCGGCATCACCATCGGGGTGCTCCCCGCGGACGGGACCTCCGGCGACCGGTGGGGCGTCGATGGCGACGTGATCACCTACTACCCGGCGGACGGCGACCCGCAGCAGGTCGACGCGATCCCGGCCCGACAGGGTGACCGGGTGCAGATCCGCGCCCTGGCCGTGGATGCCGACGGGCAGCCGGTCGGCGACCACACCGACCTCACATTCACGAGCGACGTGGCCAGTGACCGCACCGAGTACGACCCCGAGGCCGTGGCCACGTGGGTGACCTTCGAGCACGCGTCGCCGCACACGATCACCGTCGCGTCCGGAGACGTGACGAGCACCATCCGCTTCGAGGTGCAGCCGACGGCGACGACCACGGTCACGACCACCCACACGCCGACCGCGTCGGGCACCCTCGCGTACACCGGTGCCGACGAGTCCGGCCCGCTCGCGTGGGCCCTCGGTCTCCTGGCATCGGGCGCCGGCCTGCTCGTCTGGCGCCTGCGTCGCCGACTCGGCTGAGGCACGTCACGGCAACCGCCTGACGGACCAGAGGTGCGCGGCGGGACCGCCCCGCACCTCCGGCCCGTCGTCGCGCGTTTCTGTGAAAAACCCCAGATGAGAGCCGGTAGTACCGAGACGAAACCGTGATCTCCGGCAGGGGTCGGAACGGGTCTGTGAACCGTAACGTCAGCACAGAGGAGCGCGCGGGCACCGTGTGCTCACCACCAGACTCCCGAGGGGGAACCATGCACCAGTCCACCAAGCCGCCCGTCCGCCGCGCGGCGACGATCGGCATCGTCGTCGCGGCGACCGCCATCGGCTCGGTCATCGGCGTCAGCGCGCCCGCGACGGCGGCGACGCCGACGCGGACGACGACACCGACGAGCACCACGGCGACCGCGACACCGGGTGCCAGCCTGACGCACGCCGCCAGCCCCGCCGCGAAGGCCACGGACAGCGCCACCCCGGCGGCAGCACCGGGTGACGGCAGCGACCTCGCGTTCACCGAGCCGTCGACCCAGGCCGCCCCGATCGCCCTCACCGCGACGGTCGGCACGCCGTTCAGTCACACGTTCACCACCACGGGCGGCAACGGCACCGTCGGGTACGCCATCCAGGACGCCCCGTCGGCGGACTACACGGTGAACGTCGAGACCGGCGTGCTGAGCGGCACGCCGACGACCGCCGGCACGTTCGACTTCGAGGTCGTGGCGCTCAGCGGCTCGACACAGGTGACCGAGTACGTCCGCCTGACCGTCTCGCCGTCGCCGGTCGTCTTCACCGAGCCCTCGACGAAGGCGAAGCCGCTCGCCCTCACCGCCACCGCCGGCGCGACGTTCACGCACACGTTCCGTACCACGGGCGGCACGGGTTCGCTGGCGTACGCGATCCAGGACGCACCCTCGTCCGACCTGACCGTCAACGTCGAGACCGGGGTGCTCACCAGCACCGTGACCACCGCTGGCACGTACGACTTCGAGGTCGTCGCCCTCCGCGGCACCGCGACCGCCACGGAGTACGTGCGCCTGACCGTCCTGCCGGCCGCACCCGTCGGGGTCCGGGCGATCGTCGACACCGGCACACCCGGCGCAACGGTCTGGTCGGTCGCACCCGGTGGCGTCATCAGCGCGTTCTCCGGCGGGGGCGACCCCCTCGGCACCGTCACTTCGATCCCCGTCCAGCAGGGCGGCTCGCTGGTGGTGTCCGGCCTCGCCGTCGACCGGTTCGGCAACCCGACCGCGCCGGCTTCCGTGAGCACCGGGTTCGGCGCGACGGTGACGAGCTCGGTCGCGTCGGACAAGATCGCCACCGATCCCCGGGGCGACGCCTCGAAGGTGACGTTCCCGCACGCCTCGGACCACCGCCTCACCATCACCCAGGGCGGCGCCTCGACCACGTTCGTCGTCGCCGTCCGTCCCGTCGCCACGGCCGCGGTCGCGACCACCACGAGCGGCACCCCCGGCACCCTCGCCTACACCGGCGCCGACGAGACCACGCCGTTGGCGTGGGCGCTCGGCCTGCTCGCCGCCGGCGGCGGCGGCCTGCTGGTCCACCGTCTGCGGCGCCGTCGCGCCTGAGACGCGACCGACGAACGGACGGGAGGCCCGGTGCCAGCTGGCACCGGGCCTCCCGTCCGTCCTTCCGCACCTCCGCAGCCGCGCCGCGGCTGCGGAAGTCAGGCGGTTTCCCGCACACACCCCCAACCCGGGTCACATTCCGGTGAATCGTCACAGCCCCAGGACCTGATCCCGCTACGATCCGAGAACGCCGACATTCTCGGCAAATTCACATGATCCGGGCCAGTGGCCCGGACCGATTCCCTGGGGGAACCCGTGCACCGCAGCACCTCCACAGTCCGTCGCGCCTGCGCCGTCGGCACCACCGTCGCCCTGGTCGGCCTGACCACCGGCCTCGGCATCATGACCGCGACGGCCGCCAACGCCGAGACGCTCGACACCACGCAGCCGATCTCGGCCGTCGAGACCCCGGCCCCGGCCGAGGGCAGCGAGACGTCCACGCCGACGGATCCGCCCGCCGACACCACGCCCGAGACCCCGGCTCCCGCCGAGGAGACCCCGGCTGCACCGGCCCCGGAGGCCACCGACGAGCCCGTCGCTCCGGAGACCACCGCGCCGACGGCCACCGAGGCGCCGACGCCGACCGAGACCCCGAAGCCGGACGTCACCGCCGAGGCCGCCGACGCCACCGTCGCCATCGAGGGCGCTGCGAAGGTCGGCACCCGACTCGTCGCCGTCGTCACCGGCTTCGACGACGAAGCAGGCTACAAGTACTCGTGGACCGACCAGGACGGCAACGTCCTGTCGAAGGCCGCGAGCTACGTCGTCGACCCCACCGACGTCCGCAAGACCATCACGGTCGCCGTGACGGGCACGCTGCCCGGCGCGACCGAGACGTCGACCGTCACCTCGGCCGCGACCGCGGCCGTGACGCAGACCCCGGCGTTCCTCGGCGCGGACGGCCAGCCCACCAAGGCCGGCGCGACGCAGGACAACCCGCTCGCGCTGAGCACCGTCGCCGGTGACGCCTTCTCGCACACCTTCCGTGCGCAGGGCTTCCCGGAGCCGAAGTACAGCCTCACCTGGTTCTCCGAAGAGGACGCCGACTACGCCGAGGAGTTCCCCGAGGACGAGTCGTCCCCCGAGGAACAGCTCCCCTTCGACCTGACCTTCGACGCCTCGACCGGTGAACTCAGCGGGACCGCCACCTTCGCGATGGACTACGACTTCGCCGTCACCGCGACCAGCGGCACCGAGTCCGTCACGCAGTACGTGTCGATGACCGTCGAGGCCGCAGCCCCGATCGGCGTCATGGTCTACACGACCGACCGCGCTGGCCTCTTCGATGACAGCGACCAGGAACGGACGAGCTGGATCATCGAGCCCGACGGCAGCGTCTTCACGCTCGGTGAGGACGACTTCCAGATCGGCGGCCGTCCGACCATCGAGCAGGGTGGCACGCTCGTGGTCCAGGGCGGTCTCGTGGACCGCTTCGGCAACCCCGAGGGCGGCTTCGACAGCGAGACGCGCGAGCTGCCGACGGTGACGTCGGACATCGCCAGCGACGTCATCGCGCCCGACCCCGAGCTCGGTGACTTCGGCATCGTCGGCGTCACGTTCCCGCACGCGTCGATCCACAACCTGACCGTCGCCGCCGGCGACTTCAGCACGTCGTTCGCCGTCGACGTCCGGCCGACCGTCGCCGCCGGCATCGCCGACCCGACCCCCGTCGCACCCGCAGCGGCCCCGGTCGCCCCGGTCAACACCGGCGGCCAGCTCGCCTACACCGGCTCGGACACCACCGACGCACTGCCGTGGGCCCTCGGCCTGCTGGTCGCCGGTGCCGGGCTGATCGGCGCCCGCTTCGCGCGCCGTCGTCGCGCCCAGCGCTGACACCCGGAGACGTCTCCCGTCCGTCGCGTGCCCGCGCGGCGGACGGGAGGCCCGCCACGGCCCCGCCTGCTCCCCACCGGAGCAGCGGGGCCGTTCCCGCATCAGCACCCGGGTGGGTCCGCGCCGGTAGCGTTGGCGACATGCCCACGCTGCTGCACATCGACTCCTCGGCCGACCTCTCCCACTCGCGCTCGCGCGCGCTGACCGCAGCCTTCGCCGATGCCTGGCGCGCCCGCGGCCCGGAGTACACGGTCGTCCGGCGCGACCTGCACGTCGACCAGCTCCCCCACCTGGAGAGCTCCGCGCTGCACTGGGCCGCCGCCGACCGCACCGCCGACGAGACCGTCGCGCCCGAAGCCGACGCACTGCGGCAGGAGGTCATCGACGAGCTCCTGGCCGCCGACGTCGTCGTGGTCGGTGCGCCGCTGTACAACTACACGGTGCCCTCGACCCTGAAGGCCTGGATCGACCGCATCCACGTGCCCGGCATCCTGACCGGCGGCGTGCAGCCCCTGGCCGGGCGACCCGTCGTGACCGTGGTGAGCCGTGGCGCGACCTACGACGCCGGCACCCCGACCGAGGGCTGGGACCACGGCTCCCCCGTCCTGCACATCGTGCTCGGCACCGCGCTCGGCATGAAGCTGTACCCGATCACCGTCAGCGCCACCCTGGCCGACCGGCTGCCGGACCTCGCCGCCCTGGCCGAGCACGCCGCCGCCGAGTTCGCCGACGCGAAGACGACGATCGAACGCCTCGCGACGACGCTCGGCTGACCCGCGCGGCCGCGGACGGCTGAGGTCAGGCGGGCCGCACCTCGTCAGCCCGCCCGAGCAGGTCTGCGTGGAAGGCCGTCTGCGTCAGTGCGCTCGCGAGCAGGAACCCGGTCATCGACTCGATCCCGCCGCTGAACGGCACCCGGGCGGCGACCTCGAACAGCGTCGGACGGTCCAGTGCGTCGAGGGCCGCGGCGACACGGCGGGAGCGTTCCTCCCGGTGCCGGGCCAGGGTCCGCGCACGGGTGACGACGTCGCGGAACCGGTACTCGTGCCCCGGGCAGACCTCGAGCTCGGCGTACGGGTCGAGCCGGGCCAAGGACGCCAGGTAGTCCCCCAGTGGGTTCGTCCCGGCCCGTCCACCGAGCCCGATGCCGGAGTTGATCCGCGGCAGCACGTGGTCGCCGGAGAACAGCAGCCCGTCGGCCTCGTCGAGGAAGCACACGTGCCCGCCCGTGTGCCCCGGGGTCCAGAGCGTGCGGATCGTCCGACCGGGGATCGGCAGCAGGTCGCCGTCCTCCAGCGACACGTCGGCGTACGGCGCCTCGATCCGGCCCATCCCGATCCGACGGCCGCTGCCCCATGCCTCGACGACCCCGGCCCGCAGGTGTTCGGGCAGCCCCCACGTCGCGATGTCCGCGTCGTTCCGCTCGGCGTCGGCGCGCTCCCGTTCGAGCGCTCCGACCTCGAGGCCGTGCATCGCCACACGTGCACCCGTCGCCCGGCGGATCGCAGCTGCGGCGCCCAGGTGGTCGGCGTGCAGGTGCGTCACGGCGACGAGCGACACGTCGTCCAGGTCCCGTCCGATCGCGGCGAGGCCGTCCCGCAGCTCGTCGAGACGGCCGTCGGCCGACCACCCGGGGTCGATCACCGCGAGCGAGCCGTCCGCCCCCTCGACGACGTAGACCAGGGTGGCGTCGGGCACCCCGAACCGGAACGGCACCGCGAGGGTCCAGATGCCCGGCCGGACCTGCTCGACGGGCGGCAGGACTCCGTCGCGGAGCGCGGCGGCCTGCACGGGGCTGATCGGTTCCGGGGCAGGCGCTGCCGGCGGGGGCACGGTCGTCACGCTCGCCACCATACCGACGCGTGTCTGGCCGGCGATGGCCCTGCTCCCGACGCATGGTGAGCAGAAAGGGTCGGGTGCGGGCCGTGGACCCGACCATTCCTGCTCACCGAACGCACGCGCCGGGCGGAGCACGGGCCTCCAGGCAGACGGCGCAGGCTGCGCAGCACCGCGCCGACAGCGCCGACGACGCGCGCGAGTAGACAGGACGCATGGAGATCGCACCGATGCTCGCCAAGGCCGTCGCCACCGTGCCCGACCCGGACAGCACGAAGGGCGGGCTGCGGTACGAGCCGAAGTGGGACGGCTTCCGCGGCATCGTGACCATCGACGGCGACGACGTCGAGATCGGCAGCCGCGGCGCCAAGCCGCTCACCCGGTACTTCCCCGAACTCGTCGAGGCGTTCCGCGCGCAGTTCGGCGGACGCGACCACCCGGTCGTCCTCGACGGCGAGGTGATCCTGCGGTCCGGCGAGCCCGGTGCCGAGCGGCTCGACTGGGAGGCCCTGTCGCAGCGCATCCACCCGGCGGCCTCACGGATCGCCAAGCTCAGCGTCGAGACCCCGGCGCAGTTCGTGGCGTTCGACCTGCTGGCGGTCGACGGGCAGGAACTGCTCGACCTGCCGTTCGACGAGCGCCGCGAGCGCCTGGAACGGCTCGGCGACGCGATGACCGCCCCGCTCTTCGTCACCCGCACCACGCTCGACGTCGAGCAGGCCCGCGAATGGCTCACCACCTTCGAGGGCGCCGGGCTCGACGGTGTCGTCGCGAAGCCCCGCGCGCGGCCGTACGAACCGAACAAGCGCACCATGCTCAAGATCAAGCACCACCGCACCGCCGACGTCGTCGCCATCGGCTACCGCGTGCACAAGAGCGGCTCCGGTGTCGGGTCGCTGCTGGTCGGCCTGTACGACGCAGACGGCGAGCTCCGCCAGGTGGGCGGCGTCTCCGCCTTCACGGACAAGCGACGGGCCGCGTTGGTCGAAGAACTCGAGCCCGCCGTGCTCCGCGATGCGGACGGGAGGCCCGTGACCGGTGACGGGGAACGGTCGCGGTTCTCGTCGGGTCGCGACACGTCGTTCGTCCGGCTGGCGCCGGAACTGGTGCTCGAGGTCCGGTACGACCAGATGGAGGGCGACCGGTTCCGGCACACCGTGCAGTTCGAGCGGTGGCGGCCCGACCGTGACGCGACGTCGTGCGGGTTCGAGCAGCTCGAGGTGCCGAGTGCGTACGACCTGCACGACGTGCTGTCCTGAGGCGTTCGCCATCGCCCCTGTGCGTTCCTCCGGGTCGTGGAACGCACTGCGGTGTCCGTTTGTCGCTGTTCGGTCACGTTTCCGGATGAGTAGTTAGCCGAACTAGCGAAGTCGTGTGAGGATGTTCCCAGCAGCACGAGGCGTCCATTCCGGAGCCGCGGATGCCTGGATCGAATGGGGATCGACATGAGCACCAGCACGCTTGTCCGCCACCCTCAGCGGAGCCCCTTCACCGAAGTCCGAGAAGCACGGCGTCAGCGCGTCCTGCAGCTCAGCGCGGTCATCAGTGCCATCGCCGGCGTCACCGCCACGGCGCTCGCACTCGTCACGATCGGACTCGGCGCGTGATCGTCGACGGCATCACCGACGCGCACCGCGGCACCTGGTCGCGACTGACCCGCCTGCACACCGCGAGCGTCGGGCTGCCGACGCACACCACCCGCGTCGAGGACCCGGACCGCCAGCGGGACGTCTCCTCCGCAGCCTGAGGTTCGGCTCGGCTGGGCCCGTCTGCTCGACCGCTGGGCCTCAGCTCGGCTTCTTCGCCCGTGAGGGCTGCACGCGCGGCGGTTCCCCCGGCATCTTCGGGAAGTCCGGCGGAAACGGCAGCTCCCCCTCGCCGTTCGCCAGGTCACGCTTCCACCACTCCAGCAGCGGTGCGATGCTGCCCGGCTGCTCCCCCATCGACTCCCACGGGTCGCCGGTGGTCCGCAGCCGCTCCGGAACCGTCCGGATCGTGAAGGTCGTCGGGTCAGCGGTCGGCAGTTCGTCCCAGGTGATCGGCGTCGACACCGAGGCGTGCGCCAGGGCCCGGGGGCTGTAGGCACCGGCCATCGTGCGGTCGCGGTTCGCCTGGTTGAAGTCGACGAAGATCCGCTGTCCCCGTTCCTCCTTCCACCACGCGGTCGTCACCTGGTCGGGCATCCGGCGTTCGAGTTCACGCGCTGCGGCGATCACCGCGTGCCGCACGTCGAGGAACTCGTGCTCGGGGTGGATCGGCGCGAACACGTGCAGGCCACGGTTGCCGCTCGTCTTGATCCACGTGGTCAACCCGACCTCGTCGAGGACCTTCCGGAGCTCCTCGGCCACGGGCACCGTGTCACCGAAGTCGGTGCCGGGCTGCGGGTCGAGGTCGATGCGGAGCTGGTCCGGGTGGTCGCTGTCCTCGGCGCGTGAGGCCCACGGGTGGAACACCACCGTGTTCATCTGGGCGGCCCACACGGCCACGGCCGGCTCGTCGATCACGAGCTGCGGGTGCGACCGGGCACTCGGGTAGGTCACCGTCACCGACCGGACGTAGTCGGGGGCCCCCTTCGGCGGGTTCTTGGAGAAGAACTGCTCGCCGTCGACACCATCGGGGAACCGCTGCAGCGAGATCGGCCGGTCGCCGTTCGCCCGGACGAAGGCATCGCCCACCGTCACGAGGTACTCCGCCAGGTCGAGCTTCGTGATCCCCGCCTCGGGCCAGAGCACCCGCGAGGGGCTGCTGATCCGGACCTCGCGGTCGCCGTCAGGCCCGGGCACACGCACCATCGTCGCTTCGCTCGCCATGCAGCGGACCGTACACGCGTGCCCGCCGCGCGCCCGCAGCCCGGTGTGCGTGTGCCTCCGCGCTCCCGCTGGACACCGGTGTTCCCGGGTCGAACACGCGCACACCGGTGTTCAGCGCACGAACACCGGTGTCGTGCGGGCACGGCAGGATGGGGCGGGTGAACGCGTACCTCGGCATCGACCTCGCGTGGGGACTCGGCTCGGATCGGAAGGCCGCGAACGAGACCGGGCTGGTCGCGATGGACTCCGACGGCACGATCACCGACGCCGGGTGGGCCCGCGGGGTCGACGCCGTCACCGACTGGATCGCCGCGCACCTCGGGCAACGGTCCCTCATCGCGGTGGACGCCTCGCTCGTCGTGACGAACCCGACGGGGATCCGCGAGTCCGAACGACAGGTCGGGCAGCGCTACGGCCGGTGGAAGGTCGCGGCGAACCCGACGAACCAGGCATCTGCGGCGAGCGCCGGGTCAGCGCTGCTCGACCGGCTGACCGCACTCGGCGTCGGGTACGTCTCCGACACGGACGCCATGCGGGCACGGACCGGTCCGGCGATGTTCGAGTGCTACCCGTACACGACGCTGGTGGGGGTGGAGGAGCTCGGGTACGACGTCGAACGCCCCCGCTACAAGCGACTCGACCTGCGGATCCCTGCCGCCGAGGCTCGTGCCCTTCGCGCCGAGGCCTTCGACGAACTGGTCCGGCGGCTGCGCGAGACCCCGCTCGACCCACCGCTGCTGCTCGACTCGCACCCGCTGACGCAGCGGCTCGCCGATCCGTCGGTGCTGCACGGTCCGACGCACAAGCACCGCGAGGACCTGCTCGACGGGGCGCTGTGCGCGTGGACGGCGTCGTTCTGGGAGCGACACGGCGACGAGCGCGTGCAGATCCTGGGAGGTGATCCTCCCCACCGACACGCCAGACGAGGCGGGCCGCCAGCCCGTCGTGGTGGCGCCCGCACGCCCGTCGCAGCGGGGGCAGCGCGGCTAGGGTTGAGCGGTGAGCTCGACGACCGAACCCCTGCACATCGGGCTGGTGTCGCTGCACACCTCCCCCGGAGACGAACCCGGTTCGGGCGAGGTCGGCGGCATGAACGTCGTCGTCCGGCACCAGGCCGAGGCGCTGGCCGACCTGGGCCACCACGTGGACATCATCACGCGCCGGTCCGCCCCGACGCAGCCGGACTCGGTCTCGCTGGTGCCGGGCGTGTGTCTGCGGTTCCTGTCCGCGGGACCGGCCCAGCCGGTGCCGAAGGGCGAGCACGACGCGTTCATCGAGCCGTTCCGCCACGAGCTCGAGCAGCTCGGGCAGTTCGACGTCCTGCACTCGCACCACTGGTTCTCCGGAGCGGCCGCGCTGCCCGTCGCCCGCGAGCGCGGCATCCCCCACGTGCAGTCCTTCCACTCCATCGCTGCCGACCCGGCGACGCCGCTGTCCGAGGGCGAGCGCCCCGAGTCCGCCGGTCGCATTGCGGGCGAAGAACTGCTGGCCCGCGAGTCCGACGCCGTCGTCGTGGTGTCCGAGGCCGAAGCGTCGACCGTGCGCTCGCGGCTCGGTGGCGACGACGCCCGCATCTGGATCGTGCCGCCGGGGGTCGACGGTTCCGTCTTCCGTCCCGCTGCCGTCGGTGCGCGCCGCGCCGCCTCGCCCTACGTGGTCGCGGCGGCGCGCGTGCAGCCGCTGAAGGGCCTGGACCTGGCGATCGAGGCGATCGCCGACATCAGCCTGGAGGCCCGCCCCACCCTGGTCATCGCGGGCGACGTCTCGAGTGAGGCGGGCGACTACGTGGACGAACTGCGTCGGCTCGCCGACGCGCGTGGCATCGCCGACCACGTCACCTTCATCGGGCCGCAGTCGCGTGCCGACCTGGCGTTCCTGTTCCGTGGCGCGGCAGCCGTGCTCGTTCCGTCCCACTCCGAGACGTACGGCCTCGTCGCGCTCGAGGGGTCCGCTTCCGGGGTGCCGGTCGTGGCCGCCGCTGCCGGGGGCCTTCGTGAGGCCGTGGTCGACGGGGAGACGGGTGTCGTGCTCGAGTCCCGCGACCCGCAGGACTGGGCGAACGAGATCGAGCGGATCCTGACGGATGCGCCCTACGCCGCCGGGCTCGCTGCTGCGGGCCGGGAGCACGCGGAGCGGCTCAGCTGGGAGCGGTCGGCCGCGGGGCTCGAGGACGTCTACCGCCGGGTGCTCGGACGCTCGTGAGCAGGTCGGGTGCCCCGGACACGGGCGATCGGTTCGCGGCCTTCTGGGCCGCGATCGACGCCGTGCCCGTGGAGTCCGACGCCGAGGCGCTCTACGACGTCGGATCGGCCGAGGGGCGGCTGCGTCGGGCGAACCTGACGCGGTACCTGGAGCAGTCCGGGCCGGGTGCCGACACGCTGCTCGTGGCCGAGGCCCCGGGGTGGCGCGGCATGACGAACACGGGTGTGCCGTTCACGAGCATGCGTGAACTCGGGTCCGAGTACCTCGTGCCGCCGGACCCGACCGCCCCGTGGGAAGCGTCGTCCCGCGTCGTGCACGCCGCACTCGAGGGGTGGCACGGCGCGCTCCCCGTCGCGTGGGCGATCTTCCCGCACCATCCGTTCGTGGCACCGGACCGGCTGACGAACCGCACGCCCCGGCCCGCCGAGGTCCGCTCGGGAGCGCCCGTCGCGCTCGCGCTGCTGGAGGCCCTCGGCGGCGCGGACCGGGTCCGGGTGGTCGCCGTCGGTCGGAAGGCGCAGGGAGCGCTCGCGCTGGCCGGCATCGAGGCGGTCGCCGTGCGGCACCCGGCGCAGGGTGGCGCGAAGCAGTTCACCGAGCAGGTGCGGGCGCTCGACCGCTAGCCGTCGGCCCGTCCCGGTCGGGTGCCGGTTGCGTCCCGCTCAGGCGGAGCGGACCTCGACACCCTTCGTCGCCAGCCGCTCGGCGACGTGGGCGGGCAACGGTGCGGCGGCGTACACGGTGCGGAGCTCCGGCAGGTCGAGCAGGTCGTCCCAGTTCTGCGGGTCGAAGCGGTCGTCCGAGCCGTCCCAGCCGGGGTGGACGTCCTGCAGGACCTCGAGGTCGGAGTCCACCGTGATCTCCGTGACGAGCGACAGGTGCGACGGCAGCAGGTCGAGGTCGTCGTAGTACTCGCGCGCCCGGTCGTCCTGCCCGTCGACGTCGAGGTCCTCGTCGGTCTCGTCCTCGGCGTCCGGGTCGTAGGGGTCGAGGACGTCGAGGTCGTAGCAGAGGACATCGAGCACCAGGAGCTTCGCGTTGAAGTCCGCGAACTCGATGGGCTCCTCGGTGGTGTTCGACTGCTGGTCCATGGCCCGGAGCGTATCCGTCGCCGCGGGACCGTGTTGCGATCGCGAGAAACCTTCCTGTGGGACTGGACAGCAAGGTGTTCCGCGCGCAAGGGTGACGCATGGCCACCACCAAGACGGACCGCCCACAGCAGGAGCAGCACGAGCTCCGCCGGGTCATCGGTCCCAAGCTCCTGCTGCTGTTCATCGTCGGCGACATCCTCGGTACGGGTGTCTACGCGCTCACCGGCCAGGTCGCGGCCGAGGTCGGTGGGGCAGCGTGGCTCCCGTTCCTCATCGCGTTCGCGGTCGCCCTGCTGACGGCGTTCTCGTACCTCGAGCTCGTGACGAAGTACCCGCAGACCGCCGGCGCCGCGCTCTACGTGCACAAGGCGTTCGGCATCCACTTCGTCACGTTCATCGTGACGTTCATCGTGATGTGTTCCGGGATCACGTCGGCGTCGACCGCGTCGCGGGCGTTCGCGGCGAACCTCGGCGCGGGGTTCGGCATCGAACTGCCGAACGGCGTGGTGATGCTCATCGCGATGGGCTTCATGCTCGCGGTGATGTTCATCAACTTCCGCGGGGTGAGCGAGAGCGTCAAGACGAACGTCGTGCTGACGCTGGTCGAGCTGTCCGGTCTCGTCATGGTGATCCTGATCGGGTTCTGGGCGATCGCGGGCGGCAACGCGGACTTCTCGCGGGTCGTGATGTTCGAGACGCCGGAGGACAAGTCCCTGCTGCTGTCGATCAGCACCGCGACGTCGTTGGCGTTCTTCGCGATGGTCGGGTTCGAGGACTCGGTCAACATGGCCGAGGAGACGAAGGACCCCTCGCGCATCTTCCCGAAGATCATGCTCACCGGCCTCGGCATCACCGCCGTGATCTACGTGCTCGTGTCGATCTGCGCCGTCGCCGTGGTGCCGATCGGTGAGCTCGCCGGCAACGAGACGCCGCTGGTGACGGTGGTGCAGACCGCGGCGCCGGACTTCCCCATCGCCGACCTGCTGCCGTTCATCTCGATGTTCGCCGTCGCCAACACGGCCCTGATCAACATGATGATGGCGTCGCGTCTGCTCTACGGCATGAGCAAGCAGGGCGTGCTGCCGGGCTTCCTGTCCCGCATCTCCCCCGCCCGTCGCACCCCGTCGACCGCGATCGTCTTCACCACGCTCATCTCGCTCCTGCTGATCGGGTGGGTCTCGCTCGACCCCGACTCCCCCATCGTCGTGGTCCTCGGTGGCACCACCTCGTTGTTGCTGCTGACGGTGTTCGCCGTCGTCAACGTGACCGTGCTCGTGCTGCGCCGCGACAAGGTCGACCACAAGCACTTCCGTGCCGGTGTGGTCATCCCGATCATCGGCATCGTCACGTGCCTGTGGCTCGTCATGCCGTTCTCGTCCGGTCGTGACCCGCAGCAGTACCAGATCGCCGGCGCCCTGCTGGCCCTGGGGGTGCTGCTCTGGGTCCTGACGTGGTTCACCCACGGACGGAAGCAGGCCGAGAAGGCCCCGACCGGACTCGTCACGGAACCGACGAAGGTGCAGCGCCCGCCGCACGACCAGCGCGACGCCTGATGGAAGCGACGAGCGTCATCTGGACCGTCGTCATCGCGGTGCTCGCCGCGCTGTCGCTGTCCGCCGGAGGCTGGCACCTGCGTCGGGCTCGGGGTCGGGGTCGAGGGGTCGGCCGACGCGACCGCTGACCGCCGCGCACGGATGACCGTGACGGTTCTGGTTCACGAAGCCCTGCGCTTCGTGAACCAGAACCGTCACTCGTTGTTGGGGATGCACCTTCCCCGCGGCGAGCAACCGGCGGCGGACCGCGGACTCCGAACTCCGAACCGCGAACCCGAACCCCAACCCCAACCCCAACCCCAACCCCGATCGTGCGACCACGGCGGGCCGCCGCAGGCTTCCCAGGAGGCGCCCGTACGCTCGTGCTGCTCTTCCCGCTCCGTCCGCCCAGCACTCGCCCAGCCCGTCGAGAGGTCCCGTCATGCGCCGTGTCGGCATCACCCTGGCCTCGGTGTTCGGCGCCGGGATCGTGGCGGTCGGCATCGGCGTGGTCGTCCTCGTGGTGATCGCGGTCAACTCGCTCGCCGGGGTCGCCAAGTCGAGCGCCGCGACACCGGAGCCCGCGTGCCCGGCCGTCGCTTCGAAGACGATCGGCGGCATGGTCGTGCCGGCCGGACCCGTCGCCGGCTTCTGCCAGGACCGCCTGGTGAACGCCGCGCACGTGATCGAAGCCGCCCAGGCACTCGGGATCGGCCCGCACACGCAGGCCGTCGGCGTGATGACCGCGATCGGTGAGTCGAGCCTGGTCAACCTGGACCACGGCGACGCCGCCGGCCCGGACAGCCGCGGACTGTTCCAGCAGCGCGACAACGGCGCCTGGGGCACGTACGAGCAGCGGATGGACCCGTACACGGCCGCGACGATGTTCTACACGAAGCTCGTGAAGGTACCGGGCTGGAAGACGATGACGCCGACGCAGATGGCACACGCGGTGCAGATCAACTCGGACCCGGACCACTACGCGAAGTCGTGGCCCGAGGCGAAGGTGATCGTCGAGGAGCTCACCGGCCAGACCGTGCCGGACACCGCTCCCCAGGGCTGACCCGTCACGAGGCCACCACCTGCGTTTCCTCGTCGAACTCGACGATGGCCGCTCCACCGGAGTGCACGAGGACCTGCGCGCGGAGCCGGACGGACTGCTCGTCGAGGGCGCACGCGCAGGCGTCGACCCACTCCCAGTCCACCGGGTAGAGGCGATCGGCGCCGGGGCGTTCCCACGCGAGCACGACGTCGGCGGCACCGAGCTGCGCGACGATGTCGGCGATCAGGGCGGCGAAGTCGTCGACGTGTTCGTCCGGCGAGTACGGCAGGTCGGCGATCGGCAGCAGGAACGGGATCGACATCCCACGGTCGTCGAGGAACAGCACCCAGCACTGCCGGCGCAGCGGGCGTTCGACGACGGCTTCGACGAGTGCGACGACGTCGTCGTCGGTGCGGACGGGTTCACGGGTCAGGCGGTCGAGCATCTCGGTGTCAGGCATGGCCCCAGCGTGGCGGCCCAGCATCCACCCCCGGGGCGACGACCAGCTTCTGTGGAGAGACGCTCGACGAGCCCGGCCTGTGGAGGAAGAACCGCTCAGATGCCGTGCGTGACCGAGCTGTCGACGAGCAACAGCGAGGCGAAGAACACCGCGACGATCGCTGCCATACCGACGAGCACCACCGGCCAGGTCAACCGTCGGCGCACGAGCCGCAGCACGCACACCACGATCGTCGCGACGAGCACCACCGCCACGATGATCGGCCCCATGACGACCACGGAGTCACCCAGCGTCTCGTTGCAGGTGTTGCCCGGTGCCGCACACGACACGAACGCCAGCGACATGAGCTTGATCCCCCACCCCGCTGCCAACGCACCCACCGTGAGCACCACGAGCAGGGCGGTGGAGGCGACCACGTCCGCGACGCGAGCGCGTCCTGCCAGGGGGTGCCGGGCCTCCCGACCGAAGCGCGCCGGGCCGGACCCGAGCGGATCGGGACCCGACGCAGGACCCGACCCGGGGCCCACGCCGGGGGCCGGCCCGGTCTGCCGCGCGGGCGCGCCCATCAGGAGCGCCGGCCGCGCGTCGACCAGAGGGCGAGCGCGATGAGGACGGGCTGGCCGAACAGGCGACCGAAGCGCTTCTCGTCGCTGTCCAGGCCGAAGGCGTCGCGACGGTTGACCCACTGCGACAGGTTGCCGGGGAAGATCACTGTGAAGAACAGGGCAGCGACCGAGCCGACGAAGCGACGCGCCGACTTCGGCGCGAGCACCAGGGCCGAGCCGAGCGTGATCTCCGCGACCCCGGACGCGAGCACCGTCGTGTCGTCGTCGAGCGGCACGAAGTCGGGCACCTGCGCCGTGAACTCCTTGCGCGCGAAGGTGAGGTGGCTCGTGCCCGCGACGACGAGGGCCAGGCCGAGCAGGACGCGGAAGAAGGAACGCATGCCTCCATGGTGCCCGTTCCCACGGCCGGATGCCCGCGCTGCGCGACCCGGACGTACCCGAAGCGAGGTTCACTCGCTACCATGCCGTCCATGGGAGCAGTCGCTCGGGACCACGAACCGCCGGCAGCTCCGGCGACCTTCGCGGTGTTGCTCGGACCGGTCGCGTTCTACCTGGGCATCATCGTGCCCGCGCAGTCCACCATCCGCCACGTCCTGCTCGCTGCCGTGTTCGGGCTGGTCTGCGTGCTGAGCGGCTGGCGGGCGATCCGGATCGCCGGCCGTCGCCGAGCCGTGCAGGTGTGGTCGTGGATCGGCATCGTCATCGGCACCGCCGGACTCGTCATGCTCGTCTGGCAGGTACTCGTGATCGTGAGCGGCGGCACGTTCCCGCCGCCGTTCTGGTCGCCGTACGCCAACCGCTGACGCGGTCCGGCCGGGAGGCCCGGGTCGGGTCCGCCCCGCCGCCCACGAAACGGGTCGGTCCGGGTCAGGGCCGCCCCACCTGACGACGCCGGGTCACCAGCCGAGCGTGCCGGGCGCGCCCTTGAACGGGCCGACGATGTCCGCCGTGATCCAGCCGCCGTAGAAGTCGCCGTCCTGCGCCTGGACGCGTTCGCCGCCGACCTCGCACGAGTCCATCGCCGACGGGTAGATGGCGACGCGTTCCCGCAGCGACTCGTAGCCGGGGACCGGTGTCGGGTAGTTCCAGGCGGCACGGCTCGCGACCGTGCCATCGCCGCCGACGACGTCGAAGTAGCGCGCCAGGCCCTTGAACTCGCACATGCTCGATCCCGACGCCTTGACGAGCGCGCCCTCGGCCAGATCGGACATCGGCAGGTAGTAGACCGGCGGGTGCGAGGTCTCGAGCACGCGGACGGCGTCGGTCGTGTCGGCGACGACCGTGCCGCCCAGACGGACGACGACGCGGGCGGTGACCCGCTCGACGGCGGGTGGGCGGGGGTAGTCCCAGACGGATTCCTGGCCGGGGCCGGGCTCGGTCCTCTTCGGGTGACGCATGCTCCAGGTGTACGCCCGGAGCCTGCGGTGCAGCCGCGTGCGTGCGCGGAATCGTCTCCGGGTGCACCATGGGCGGGTGACGACGACGACACGCACCCTGTTCCGACGGAAGCCCATCGAGACGATCGATGACGAGGCCGGGGGCGAGGGCGGCCTGAAACGGCACCTCGGCCTGTGGCAGCTCACCGCGATCGGCATCGGCGGCATCATCGGCGCCGGCATCTTCACCCTCGCCGGCACCGTCGCGAACGGCGTCGCCGGACCCGCGGTGCTGATCAGCTTCCTGGTCGCCGGCGTCGCGAGCGCCGCCGCCGCCCTGTCCTACGCCGAGTTCGCCGGGCTCATCCCGAAGGCCGGCAGTGCGTACACGTACGGCTACGCGGTGCTCGGCGAGATCGTCGGGTGGTTCATCGGCTGGGACCTGCTGCTCGAGTACACGGCGATCGTGGCGGTGGTCGCGATCGGGATCTCCGGCTACGTCGGGTTCCTGGTCGGCCAGTTCGGCATCGACCTGCCTGCGTGGATGCTCGGCGCACCGGGTACCGGTGACGGCCACGTCATCGACGTCTTCGCGATCGCGCTGTGCCTGCTCACCGCGTTCGTGCTCACCCGCGGCATCCGCAGCGCCGCCCGGTTCGAGTTCGTCGCCGTCGGCATCAAGGTGGCGCTCGTCGTGCTCATCGTCGTGCTCGGGGTGTTCCACATCAACAGCGCGAACTACTCCCCGTACTTCCCGTTCGGGTTCGGCGGCGTGATGACCGGCGCCGCGACCGTGTTCTTCGCCGTGTTCGGCTACGACGCCATGTCCACGGCGGCCGAGGAGTCCACCGACGCCCGCAAGCACATGCCGAAGGCGATCCTGCTGTCCCTCGGCATCTCGATGGTCCTCTACGTCCTGGCGACGCTCGTGCTCACCGGGATGCAGAAGTACACCGACATCGACCCGGCGTCGGGCTTCTCGTCGGCGTTCGCGTCGGTCGGGCTCGGCGGTGTCGCCAACGTCATCGCGATCGGTGCCATCGTCGGCATCGTCACGGTGCTGGTGACGTTCATGCTCGGTGCCTCGCGCGTCTGGTTCTCGATGAGCCGCGACGGTCTGATGCCGAAGTGGTTCGCGAAGACCGACCCGAAGCGGCACGTGCCGACACGGGTGACCTGGATCCTCGGCATCGCGTCGGCGATCCTGGCCGGGGTGCTGCCGATCGGTGTCGTCGCGGAGCTCACGAACATCGGGATCCTGCTCGCGTTCGTCGTGGTCTGCTCGGCCGTGGTGGTGCTGCGCTACCGGCAGCCCGACCTGGACCGCCAGTTCCGGCTGCCGTTCATGCCCGTCATCCCGATCATCGGCGTCATCGCGTCGCTGTGGCTCGTCACGTTCCTGCAGTGGGAGACGTGGGTGCGGTTCGCGATCTGGTTCGCGATCGGGCTCGGTGTGTACTTCGGGTACTCGCGGAAGCACAGCAAGCTGGCCGAGCCGGCGAAGCGCTGACCCCGAGCCCCTGCGCGGCTACCGCGACGGAGACCGTCGGCGTCTCAGCACGGCCCAGACGACGGCGACCACCACGCCCGCTGCGAACCACAGCCACGAGTTCGGCTGCCCGGCGAGCGCACCGGCCGCGCTGCCGATCAGCCCCAGCACGAGGGCGGTCAGCGGCAGCCACTGCTTGGTCGTTCGTGTGGGTCGGGATGCCATGGGCGAGACCTTCGTGACAGGGGTGCGGACAGCGCCGAGCCGCAACTGCACATCGACGGATCCGGCTCGGAGTGGAGCCAGTGTACGGCTGGGTCGTCGACGACGATCGACGCCGCTCAGCGCCGCAACGTCTCCCGCGGGTACTCCCCGAACCTGGCCGCGTACACCGACGCGAACCGCCCCATGTGCGCGAAGCCCCAGCGCCGCGCGACGTCCGCCACCGAGGTAGCGTGCGGCTCGAGGACCCGCAGTTCCTCGTGCACGCGCCCGAGCCGCACCTCGCGCAGGTACGTCATCGGCGAGCGCTCGAACGCCCGCTGGAACGACTCCTGGATCCCGCGGAGCTGAGTCCCGCGGCCTGTGCGACGTCGGCGACGGTCAGCGGCTCGTGGGCGTGTGCCTGGATGAACTCGACCGCGGCACGGAGTCGTCCGTCGCTGCGGGTGCCGTAGCCGGAGGGGAACCGCTCGGCCTGCAGCGGGTACATCCGGAACAGGGCGCGGGCGACGTCGCGCTGCGCTTCGTGCCAGGCGAGCGACTCCTCGCCCTCCTCGCGCAACGCGTGGAGGGCACCCGACACGGCGGTGCGCCAGAGTGCGACGGCGGACGGGTCCGGGGCGGCGGTCGTGTCGAACGCCACGGTGCCGTCGACCAGGTGGTTCTCGGCAGCGACGTCGAGCACCAGGTCCCGGCGCAGGTGCACCAGGCGCTGGTCCCAGTCCTGGTACTCCATCTCGAACCGGCGCTCGACGGGGAACATCGTCGGGACGCCGGGCTGCATGCGGACCTCGTCGTGGCCGACGTCGACGCGGGCTTCGCCGCGTTCGAGCCACTGCACGACGACCTCGCCCTCGGTGGCGACGTCGCCCCGCAGGTACCCGTGCATCTGGGAACGGCGGATGCTGAGCCGTTCGTCACCGACGCCGACGTACTTGAACCAGTAGTCCTGGTCGAGGGCCCGGGAGTACCAGGCCTTTCCCGCGTACATGCCGGCGAGTGAGCTGATGGCGGAGTCGGTGTCCTGCCCGGCCACGGCGACGAGTGAACGCGGCGGCGTGGGACGCGCAGCGGGGTCGGAGCCCGGAGCGGGCGACTTCGACTCGGTCGTGTCGGTCATGGGGCCACCTCTCTCTCCTGGAAGCAGAGCGGTGTGATCACGTGCGGTGGTGCCGACCTGCCCCCTCACGCTAAGGAGCGGCGGGTGGTCCTACAACCAGGTTGCGTTCCGTGGCCTAACGGCCGGTCCAGCGCACCCAACCGTGCACCTGGGCGGCGGCGCTCTCGAACGACGAGTGCCCGCCGGTCAACGAGTGGTCCGGTGAATCGACCGTGTACGTGTCGGTCCGGGTGATGTCGCACACGACTTCCGAGCCGAGCCACCCGTTCCAGTGGTCGGCTGAGTCGCGTACCCACCGCAGTCGGTCCGGCATGCGTTTCCAATCGGTTCCGTGGACCGCAGTCGTCGCGCTCCGGTGTCGACGGTAGCCCTGCCCGATGTGGGGCGCCCAGGGTGGCGGCGCGGATCGTCGGTGGCGACTGGCACGATGGACCCGTGCCAGCAGCCCCGATGATCGACGCCGTCGACGTCATCCGATTCGTCGGGCCGCAGACCTTCGGCCGTGCACGCGACGTCGTCCGCGCCGGACTGGTCGACGACGCCACCTGGCACGACGACGACGGCACGGTCACCGCGGTCGTGTCCGGCACCGCCGACGACCCGTACGAACTGCGCGTCGACACCACCCCGGCGCGCGGCGACTTCGTCCGCCCGGTCCGCAGCAGCTGCAGCTGCCCGCTCGGCGGCGACTGCAAGCACGTCGCGGCTGCACTCCTCACCATCAACGCCCGCGCCCTCGCCGCGAACGCCGGCCCACGTCCGGACGCGCCGGCTCCGCCGCCCTCTGACTGGAGGCACGACCTCGCCCGCCTCGCCGGTGACGACGAGCAGGCGCCCACCCCGCAGGGCACGCGGATGGGGCTGCAGTTCGAGTTGCGTGACGCGGTCCCCGCCAAGCTCGCCTCGCGAGCCCGTGCCGCGGGCCGTGCGCTGCCGACGGCGTCCCGCAGCGTGCGGCTCGGCGTCCGCCCGGTGACCCGAAGCGACGCCGGCAACTGGGTGCGTGGGCAGCTGACCTGGGGCACGCTCCCCTACTCGCAGAACCGGCTCGGCGTCGGTGCCGAGCAGCACGCCTGGTTCCTGCAGCTCGCCGCCCTGCACCGTGCCGGGCAGCTCGCCGGGTTGCCGGGTGAGAGCGACTGGCTGCACCTCGACGACTTCCGGAGTCCCCTGCTCTGGCCGCTCCTGCAGCAGGCCGCGACGCTCGACATCGCGTTCGTCACCGGCAAGCGCGAGGGCGGCGCGGTGCTCGGCACGCAGGCCCAGGTGCTGCTCGACGTCGGCCGGCACGACGACGCCGTGGTGATCGGCGCGAGTGCGGTGCTCGACGGCCGACCAGTGGTGCCCAGTGCGGCGCGGATGATCGGCGACCACGGCGTCTACGTGTTCCGCGAGAGCCCGGAGTTCACGGTCGCCGTCGCCCCGACCCCCGCGCCGGTGCCCGAGGACCAGCGCCGCATGCTCGTCGAGGGCACCCGCATCACCGTGCCGACGGCCGAGGTCGACGAGTTCCTGGCGGACTGGTCGCCCCGGTTGCGCGGTGCCCTCGGGCTGGTCAGCTCGGACGGCTCGGTGGAGCTGCCCGAGCGCACCCCGCCCGAACTCGTGCTCACCGCGACCTTCGAGCCGGCCCGGGCGCCGCGCACCGACGACCGCGTGCACCTGCACTGGCGCTGGCACGTCGACGGCCGGAAGGACCCGGTGTCCCTGCACGGTCCGCTCCCCGACCTGTCCGGGCTCCGTGCCGCCGACGATCCGGCCGGCACCGACGAAACTCCCGTCTCGGACCCGGCCGCGGCGGTGGAGCCGGCCACGGCGACGACGGCAGCCGACGACGCGACGCGGGCCGGGCCTCCCGTCCGCACTGCCGGACCCGGTGGCGGACTGGACTGGTTCCAGGACGGCACCATCGACGGCGCCGACGTCGCGGTGTTCGCGAACGAGTTCCTGCCGGAGCTGCCGTCGCTCGGCGTCCGCACCGTCGTGCAGGGCGAGCGGCTCGACTACGAGCGGCTGAGCGGGCGACCGCACATCCGCGTCACGACGATGCCGTCGGACAAGCACGACTGGTTCGACCTCGGCATCATCGTCAGCGTCAACGGCAAGCAGATCCCGTTCACGCCGCTGCTCACCGCGCTCGCGGGTCGGCAGCGGCGCCTGAAGCTCGTCGACAACTCGTACCTGTCCCTGGCCGACCCCGCGTTCGACCGGCTCAAGGAACTCATCGACGAGGCCCGCGACCTGGACGAGTGGGAGCCCGACCAGCCGATCGCCGTGACGCCGCTGCACGCCGGGCTGTGGACCGAGTTCGACCTGCTGGCCGACGAGACCTCGCACGACGAACGCTGGCAGGCGATCACCGCGGGGCTGCTCGGGGCGACTCCCCCGGGTGACGTCCCCGTGCCGGACACCGTGCACGCCGACCTGCGGCCCTACCAGCACGCCGGGTACGCGTGGCTGTCGTTCCTGGTGACGCACGGCATCGGCGGGGTGCTCGCCGACGACATGGGTCTCGGCAAGACGCTGCAGGTGCTCGCGATGGTGGCCGCCCGTCGTGCCGCGGAGCCCGACGCTCCCCCGTTCCTGGTCGTCGCACCGACCTCGGTGGTGGGCAACTGGGCGGCCGAGGCGGCGAAGTTCGTGCCGTCGCTGCGGGTCGCGACGGTGACCTCGACGTCGCTGAAGGACCCGGGGCTCGTCGCACGGACCGCCGCCGCGTCGGACGTCGTCGTCACGTCCTACGCGCTGCTCCGGCTCGATGCCCAGGCCTGGACCGACCTGCCGTGGTCGGCGCTGGTGCTCGACGAGGCCCAGTTCGTGAAGAACCCACAGTCGCAGACCCACCGCGTCGCCTCGGAGCTGCAGGCACCGGTGAAGTTCGCGATCACCGGCACCCCGCTCGAGAACGGGCTGACCGACCTGTGGGCACTGTTCCACATCGTCGCGCCCGGGCTGCTGTCGACCTGGACCCGGTTCGGCGACGACTACGTGAAGCCCCTCGCCTCGCCCGAGCTCCGGGGCGAAGCCCGCCAGGAGCTCACCGGGCGGCTGCGTCGACGGATCCGGCCGCTCATGCTCCGGCGCACGAAGGAAGCCGTCGCGTCCGACCTGCCCCCGAAGCAAGAACAAGTGGTCCGGGTCACGCTCGACCCCGCGCACCGTGCGCTGTACGAACGCACGCTCAACCGGGAGCGGCTGAAGGTCCTCGACCTGATCGACGACCTTTCCAAGAACCGGATGATCGTGTTCCGGTCGCTGACGCTGCTGCGGATGCTCGCGCTGTCGCCGGCGCTGGTGTCCGTCGGAGCGTCCGGGTCGGCGTCGGCGGACTCTGACGTCACGTCCGGCTCGGCCCCGATCCCCTCGGCCAAGCTCGACCTGCTGCTCGACGAACTCGAACAGCTCGCGGCAGAGGGGCGACGCGCCCTGGTGTTCAGCCAGTTCACCTCGTTCCTGCGGATGGTGTCCGACGCCCTCGACGCCCGCGGCATCGGCTACGAGTACCTCGACGGCTCCACCCGCAAGCGTCCCGAGGTCATCGAACGCTTCCGGCAGGGCACAGCCCCGGCGTTCCTCATCTCGTTGAAGGCCGGCGGCTTCGGACTCACCCTGACCGAGGCGGACACCGTGTTCGTGCTCGACCCGTGGTGGAACCCCGCCGCCGAGTCCCAGGCCGTCGACCGGACGCACCGCATCGGCCAGACCCGGTCGGTGAGCGTCCAGCGGTTCATCGCCGAGGACACCATCGAGGAGAAGGTCCTCGCCCTCGCCGCCCGCAAGGCCGAGCTGTTCGCCACGATGATCGACGACGACGCGCTGTTCGCCGACGACCTGACCGCCGACGACATCCGTTCCCTGCTGACCTGACCCGCCGCCTGCCGGCTCCCCCGCTGTTCGCCCGCCGCCGCGCTGCCCGCCGCCGCGCTGCCCCGCTGCCCCGCTGCCGTGCCAGATCCGCACCGTGCGAGATCCGCCAACCCGTGCGAGATTGCCCGCCCCGTGCCACCCCACAACTCCGCACCGAACAACACCGACCGCACACACCGAACAACACCGACCGCACACACCGACCAACCCCGCACCGTGCCCACCACGCTGCCCCGCCGCCGCGCCAGATCCGCACCGTGCGAGATCCGCCAACCGGTGCGACATTGCCCGCCCCGTGCCACCCCACAACTCCGCACCGAACAACACCGACCGCACAC